>CALXJF010000053.1 GCA_944388575.1 uncultured Clostridia bacterium | reverse complement strand
ATGTAATTATTTAAATATATACCAAAAAGACACAAGAAAAGTTATCCACAGCTGGTTTTATTTTTAATATGTTCTATTCACAACTACTTTATTATTCTAGTATATTTATAACTATTTTTTATATAAATATAATTTTTTGCGGAAACTTAAAAGAAAAAAAGATATTGATCTATTAAAAAAACTTCTATCCAAAAAAAATCTTAGACTAAATGAAAAAGGGAATTATCCAATCTCTTTTACTTCACCTATAGATGATTTAGAATTACCAGCTATACTTTTTAATTCATTATTAATGGAGGGCATTTATACTATAGGAGAACTATGTGGTTATCCAGAAAATTACATAAAAAGTCTTAGAAATATAGGAAACTCGTTAACTAAAACTTTAATATTATGTCTAAAAAAATACGACTTTAAGCTTATAGAATATAACGAGATAAAAGTAACTCCAACTTCTTGTATAGAAGATCTTAGATTGAGTAAAAGTAGTACTTATAGTCTAAAAAATTACTATAAAATTAGAAACGTTGCAGATATACTCACATTTTCACCTTGCGAAGTAAAATTTTGGTTAATTGATGAAAATGATAAAAACCATATTCATACTATACTTTCAGCAAACAACTTGCATCTTTTTGATCCAATAGAAAAAGATTTTATTAATATTGATTCAAGAATTGAAAATTTAAAACTTAATCAAAGAATTCTATCCGCTCTTTTATTTGCAAAAATAAAAACAATATCACAGTTATGTAATTTAACTAGAAAAGATTTACAAAGAATAGTTGGCTTAAATAACAATGACATTGAAAAAATTATTTCAATTCTAAAAAAACATTCTTTTTCTTTGTCAAACTAATGATTATATTTATAAAAATTAAGTACTCCAAGCTAATGTTGGAGTACTTTTTTTATTTTAACTTCATAGAAATAACTTTAGAAATTCCATATTCCTGCATTGTAACGCCATAAACTGATGAAGCCACTTCCATTGTTCCTTTTCTATGAGTTATAACAATAAATTGAGTATCTTTTGAATATTTTTTTATATAATCAGCAAATCTACTAACATTTACATCATCTAATGCAGCCTCTATCTCATCTAATATACAAAATGGAGGTGATTTTATTTTTAATATTGCAAAAAGTAAAGCTGTTGCAGTAAGTGCTCTTTCACCACCAGATAATAACATCATACTTTGCAGTTTTTTTCCTGGTGGTTGAACTTCTATTTCTATTCCACTTTCAAGTATATTTGATTCATCTGAAAGGATTAACTCAGCTTTTCCTCCTCCAAATAGTTCTTTAAAAGTTAAATTAAAGTTTTCTCTTATTGTAGTAAACTGCTTAGCAAATTGAGTCTTCATAATGCTAGTCATATTATTAATCAAGTTTTGAAGTTTAACTTTAGTTTCTTCTAGATCATTTTTCTGAGTAGTTATAAAATCATAGCGTTGTTTTGTACTATTATATTCATCTATACTTCCTACATCTACATCTCCAAGAGCTTTTATTTGCTTTCTAATACTTTCCGCTTCTTTATTTATATTAATATCTTCTACATCAACTAATGGCATTGTTTCAATAAAATTTTTAGCAGATGATAGTGTAACTTCATATTCATCCCACATTCTATTTTTTAAATTCTCTGCTTCTATATCAAATTTTATTTTTTTACTTTCTGTTTTAGATTTTTCTTCTTTTATCTTTTCTATTTTTTTTACACTTTCTAATACTTTAATTTCTAATTGATCCTGTTTATTAGCTATATCTAATTTACTTTCTTTTAGTTTTTTAATAACAGTAACATACTCTATCTTAAATTCTTCTTTTTCTTTAATTTCTAATTCACTATTTGCTATATTATCATTAAAATCTTTTATTTCTTGATTTAGCCTATTTAGCTGTTCTTTTTTCTTTAAAATACTATTTTCAAAATTACTTATATCTTGCTCTATTTTTAATCTCATTTCATCAATAGAAGCTACGCTTTCGTCAAATGAAGATAATGATATTTTAAGATTTAAAATATCTTCATTTAAATCTTCTAACTCTCTTCCTTTTTCATCATTTTCCAGTACATAAACATCTATTTCATGTTGATCCTCTTTTATTTGATTATCTATTTTATCTATTTCATTATTACATATAAATATTTCTTCTTTTAATTTTTCTAATTGATTAGATAAATTATTTATTTCTATAATACTATTTTCTTTGTATTTTTCAGCCCTTTCTAGTTCTCTTTTTATATTTTCACTTTTTTCTTTAAATGTAGCAAGTTCAACATTTAATTTATTTATTTCAACTTTTATCTCTTCAATTTTTTCATTTTTGGATTGCACAATCAGATTTTTTTCCTTAAAATCATTGATAACTTTATCTAATTCTTTATTTTTATTTTCAATCTCTAATTTTATTTTTTTTAGCTTATCATGTCTTCCAATTAATCCTGTTGATTTTATTTTTTGCTTTCCACCAGTTATACTACCAGTTGCAGCTATTAATTCTCCATCTAAAGTTACTATTCTTACAGAATTTTTCTTTAATTTAGAAATTTCTATTGCATTAGATACATCCTCTACAACTATAGTGTTAGCAAGTGCTAACTCAATTGCTTTTGTATATTTTTTATCAAACTTTACTAGGTCCAAAGCACTACCTATAAATCCATTAAATTTTGAATACTTGAATTTAGCATCAAAATTAACTGTTTTTAAACTACTCAATGGTAAAAATGTAGCTCTTCCAAGAGCATTTTCTTTTAGATAATTTACTACTTTTGTTGCACTTTCATCTGTATCTACAACAATATTTTGTAAATATCCTCCTAATGCAATTTCTATTGCATACTCATATTTTTCATCTGTACTTACTAAACTTGCAATAGTTCCAAAAATATGATTTTGCATCTCATTTTCTTTTGCAAAGTCTAATGCAGATTTTACACTTTTAAAATAACCTTCATTTTCTCTTTCTAAATTAGTAAGGTAATTATACTTTGATTTTAAAGTCATTATATCTTGATTTAATATATTTTTTCTATCAGTAATAATATTTAATTCTTCTTTACTTTTATCTAAGTTATTCTTTTCATAATTAAATTCTTGAATTTTATTATTATACTCTTTTTCTTTTAAATTTAAAGTAGATGTAAGTTCTTGAACATCTATTGTAAGTTTATCTTTTTGAGATATATTCCTATCTAAAATCTTCTTTTTTTCATCAATTTGCAACATATTAGATTCAATTGTAGCTTCCATACTACTTATATTAGCTTTTAACTCATATTTTCTTTCTTGAGAATTATTAATTTTAACCTTAATGCTTTCAATACTACTAGCCTTATCATCTAATGTATTCATCAATTTACTTAAGTCTTGTTGTTTTGATATTAACTCCTCTTCAAATTTCTTCTTATTTTGAGTCATATATTCTCTTTTTTCTTGCCTAGTTTTTATTTCTTCTTTTAAATTCTCAATTTTCTCATTATCTTCTATAATTTCAGAATTTATTCTTGTTATATGTTCATTTGATGTATTTATTTTAGAATTATATATTTCTATAGATGAATTTAATTTTTGAATAACACTCTCAATTTCATAATATTTATTATTAGTATTTTCTATTTTTTCTGTTATTTCCATATAACGATTTTTTAAATTAAGTTTATTTTTTTCAAACTCAGTTGTATTTTTCTCTTCACTTTCTATATCTTGTCCTAAAGTTTCAATTACATCATTAATTTTTTGAATTTGATCTTTATTTTTTTCTATCTCATTAATAAATATGTACATATCAAAAGTTTTTAGCTTATCTCTTAAACTCAAAAATTCTTTAGCTTTCTGTGCTTTTTCTGCTAATGGGCCAATTGTGTTTTCTATTTCTGATAAAATATCTGATACACGTGATAGATTAATCTCTGTATTTGATAGTTTTTTAGTCGCCTCTTCCTTTCTAACTCTATACTTTACTATACCTGATGCTTCTTCAAAGATATGTCTTCTTTCTTCTGATTTAGAAGATAAAATTTCATCTATTTTTCCTTGAGAAATTATACTATAGCCATCTCTTCCTACTCCAGTATCCATAAAAAGTTCTTGTATATCCTTTAATCTACATTCATTACCATTTATTAAATAATTACTTTCACCATTTCTATATACTCTTCTAGTTACCACTACTTCATTATATTCTACAGGCAAAGCACCATCACTATTATCTAAAAACATTGAAACTTCAGCAAATCCAACCTTTTTTCTTGCCTGAGTTCCGGCAAAAATAACATCTTCCATTTTAGAACCACGTAAAGTTTTTACACTCTGCTCACCTAAAACCCATCTTAAAGCATCTGAAATATTACTCTTTCCACTCCCATTAGGACCTACTATAGTCGTTATACCATCTAAAAAGGCAATCTCAGTTTTATCTGCAAATGATTTAAATCCTTGTAATTCAATTTTCTTTAACTGCATATCAATCTCCCTTATACATACAGTCAAATTATATTATAAAAATATACATATTTCAAGTTTTTAAGATAAAAAATAACACTCATATGTACTAGATATAGCCCCAAAAAAGCTATTGATTGTATAATCAACAGCTTTTTTTTAAGGAGAGACGCATTTTTATGATATCTTCTTTAAAATATTCTAAAACAAAATGAATATTTATGTTGTAATCAACTATAAAAAACAGATCATCTTTTGTAAATACATATTTATAGTCATAAATCACTTGATTGCATAAATTTATAACTAAATTATATAACTTCTGTTCTAATATCTCATTATTATTATTTTTAAATATTTCCTTTGATATTTTTTTTACTTTTTTTTGAACTTCTTTATAATAATCATACCCTTCAGGAAGTTCATTTCTTTTCTTTAATTTCAACATACCATCACAATATCATTATACTATAATTCAAAAGTATATCAAAGTTTTTTGACAAAATTAGACAAAAAATTATAATTATCGTTAATAATAACAAAAAAAGAATAGCTTAAATACTATTCTTCTACAGGGTAAACACTAACTTTTTTATCTGTTTTTCCTTTTCTTTCATATCTAACAACACCATCAATTAAAGAATAAAGTGTATAATCTTTTCCAAGACCAACATTTGTCCCTGGATGTATTTTTGTTCCTCTTTGTCTATATAAAATATTTCCAGCTAAAACATATTGACCGTCTGCTCTTTTTGCACCAAGTCTTTTTGATTCACTATCTCTACCATTTCTAGTAGAACCCATACCTTTCTTATGTGCCATCTATATCACTCCTTTTAATTCATTTTTTAATTAAGCTTCTGCTTTTTCTTCAGCCGCTTCAGTTTTCTTTGCTCTTGTTGTAGTTGTTATTTTCTCTATTTGAATTTTTGTATATGGTTGTCTATGACCTTGTGTTCTTCTATAATTCTTTTTAGCTTTATACTTAAACACAATTATCTTTTTATTTTTTCCATGACCTACAACAGTAGCTTTTACTTTTGCTCCTTTTATAGTATCTGTTCCAACAGTAACTTTTTTACCATCAGAAATAAACAATACCTTATCAAAAGTTATTTCTTTACCTTCTTCAACATTTTCAATTCTGTCTACAAAGATTATATCTCCTTCTTGTACCTTGTACTGTTTACCACAAATTTCAACAATTGCATACATTATAAATTCCTCCTTTTATCTAGCTTTCTCTCGCCATTAAGGTAGTATAAATTACTTTTTAAACCTCTTTTGTGCGGAATACAACATATATTTTAACATTAATTAAAGTATTTGTCAATACTGAAATATTATTTTAAGTTTCCGCAAAAATTAAAGCCACCCCGAAAAATGCAATTTGAGTGTATTTAGATGGCTTTTCTTTT
>CALXJF010000052.1 GCA_944388575.1 uncultured Clostridia bacterium | reverse complement strand
TTGCATTTAATTAAGAGAAGAGCCTCCATATTAAGGAAAGCTCTTTTATTTTTATCAAAAACCATTATCTAGTAACATTTTTTTAATATATTTTTATAAAAACTATTGCTTTTTTACGTTACATAGGTTATAATATTTATTGATCTGCGTTGAAGTAAGATGTGGCTACTCATAGAAGTAGGGAACTCTTATGGAGCATGTCTGATTTTAAATCGGGCGGCAAGTATGTAAAACGTGTATTTGCCAAGAATGTTTAATTAAATTCTTGGTTTTAATATATGTAAAAAAGAAACACACGGGGTAGTGTAAAACTTGCAACACCGAAAAGTTATAGAAAAGGAGTGTTTTACATATGGCAAAAGAACAAACAAAGAAAATGAGAATAAGATTAAAAGCTTATGACCATGTAGTGTTAGAACAAGCGGCATCTAAGATTGTTGAAGTGGCAAAAAAAACTGGTTCAGAAGTTTCAGGACCAATTCCGCTTCCAACAGAAAAGGAGATAATAACAATTTTACGTTCTCCACATAAACATAAAGATTCAAGAGAGCAATTTGAAATGAGAACTCATAAAAGAGTTATTGATGTTTTAGCACCAAATCAAGCAACAGTTGATGCATTGATGTCAATTGATATGCCAGCTGGTGTTGATATTGAAGTTAAATTATAGTTTAAACTAAAAACGTTTAGTAGTTATCCTAGATTTAAAGATAGGCAATGACATACCCTATACTAAAAGTTTTAATTAGATTTCATCTAAGAGTTTAAAAATGAAGAGAAAAGGGAGGAAAAACAAAAATGGTAAAAGAGATTTACGGTAAAAAAGTAGGAATGACACAAATCTTCACTGAAGATGGTATAGCAATACCTGTTACTGTGATTGAAGCAAAGCCTTTAACAGTTGTTGGTAAAAAAACTACTGATAAAGAAGGATATAACGCAATAGTAGTAAGCTTTGGTGAAATAAAAGAAAAAAATGCAAACAAACCAATGAAAGGCGTTTTTGCAAAATCAGGAACAGAAATTCAAAAATATTTAAGAGAAATTAAAGTTGAAAATGTTGATGAATATGAAATTGGTAGTCAAATAACAGTTGAAGCTTTTGATACAAATGATAGAGTTGATATTCAAGGGACTTCAAAAGGTAAAGGTTTCCAAGGAAATATAAAAAGACATAGTCAACATAGAGGACCAATGAGTCATGGTTCTATGTATCATAGAAGACCAGGTTCAATGGGAGCTACATCTACACCAGGTAGAGTATTTAAAGGTAAAAAACTTCCAGGACATATGGGAAGTAGAACTTCTACAATATTAAATCTTGATGTTGTAAAAGTAGATAATGACAAAAATGTGATTTTAGTTAAAGGTTCAATTCCTGGAGCTAAAGGAGCAATTGTTAGAGTTAAAAAATCAGTAAAGTAGAGATTTGAGTTGAGAGGAGGAAATTATAAATGCTTAAAGTAGACGTTTTAGATATGCAAGGAAAGAAAGTAAAAGATATCGAACTTCAAGAGTCTGTATTTGGAGTAGAAGTAAATGATATATTAGTACATACTGCGTTAGTTAATTATCTAGCTAATCAAAGACAAGGTACACAATCTACAAAAACAAGAGCTGAAGTTCGTGGTGGTGGAAGAAAACCATGGAGACAAAAAGGAACAGGACGTGCAAGACAAGGTAGTATTAGAGCACCACAATGGATAAAAGGTGGTATTGCACTTGGACCAAAACCAAGATCATATAAATACGCAATACCTAAAAAAATGAGACAACAAGCTATAAGATCAGTTTTAACTTCTAAAGTTCAAGAAGGAAACTTAATTGTTGTTGATAAAATAGATTTAAAAGAAATTAAGACTAAAGAGATGGTTAATGTTTTGAACAATTTAAAAGTAGTTAAAGCTTTAATTGTCTTAGAAGAAAAGAATTTAAATGTTCAAGCATCAAGTAGAAATATTGAAAATATAAAGACAACTTTAGTTAATACTATAAATATTTTTGATTTATTAAAATATGATTCTTTAGTAGTAACTGAAGAGGCAGTAAAGAAAATTGAGGAGGTGTACGCTTAATATGAAACATGCAGAAGACGTTATAATAAAACCTATAATGACTGAAAAATCTTATGCAAGTATTGCTGAAGGTAAATATACATTTGAAGTCGCAATAAACTCTACAAAGTTAGAGATTAAGAATGCTGTTGAAGAATTATTTAATGTAAAAGTTTTAAAAGTTAATACTATGAGATATGATGGAAAAAATAAAAGAGTTGGAGTACACCAAGGAAAAACAAAAGCATGGAAAAAAGCAATTGTTCAAATCGATACAAATCCAGCTGATGAAAAATATTTGAGCAAAGGTGGAAAAGAAACTAAATCAAATAAAAAATATAAAACTGAAATTGAAGAAATTAGTTCAGCATTTGGAACAAACTAGGAGGGAATAAAAATGGGAATAAAATCATTTAAACCTGTTACTCCATCACTTAGAAATATGACTGTTTTAACTAACGAAGAAATTACTAAAAAAGAACCAGAAAAAAAATTACTTGCTACTTTGAAAAAGAATGCAGGAAGAAATAATACTGGAAAAATAACAGTAAGACATCATGGTGGTGGAAGCAGAAGAAAGTATAGAATAATTGATTTTAAAAGAAATAAAGTAGATATGGAAGCTACTGTTATAGGAATTGAATATGATCCAAACAGAACAGCAAATATTGCTTTAATAGAATATGAAGATGGTGAAAGAGCATATATTATAGCTCCACTAGGACTTACAGATGGTGATAAAGTTATATCATCAGAAAAAGCTGATATCAAACCAGGTAACTGTATGCCAATTAAGTCAATACCAGTTGGTACTATGATTTATAATATAGAGTTACATAAAGGTAAAGGTGCACAACTTGTAAGAAGTGCAGGAATGTCAGCACAATTAATGGCAAAAGAAGGAAAATATGCTCATGTTAGAATGCCATCTGGTGAGATGAGACTTATATCTGTTGAATGTAGAGCTTGCATTGGTCAAGTTGGTAACTTAGATCAAGAAAATGTTAAGATTGGTAAAGCAGGTAGAAAAAGACATATGGGAATAAGACCTACAGTTCGTGGTAGTGTTATGAACCCTGTAGATCACCCACATGGTGGTGGTGAAGGTAGAGCTCCAGTTGGACATTCAGGTCCAAGAACTCCATGGGGTAAACCAGCACTTGGATATAAAACTAGAAAATCTAATCACAGAACAGATAAGTATATCGTTAAGAGAAGAAATAAAAAATAATAGTAATGGAGGGAAGTTAAATGTCAAGATCGCTTAAAAAAGGACCTTATGTAGATGAAAGATTACTTGCAAGAGTGGAAAAGTTAAATGAACAAGATAAAAAGGAAGCTTTAAAAACTTGGTCTAGAGCCTCTACAATATATCCTCAAATGATTGGTCATACAATTGCAGTACATGATGGAAGAAAACATGTTCCAGTTTATATAACTGAAGAAATGGTTGGGCACAAATTAGGAGAATTTGCTCCTACAAGATTGTTTAGAGGACACGCTGGAGATAAAAAGAGCAAGGTTGGAAAATAAAATAATAAAATAAACTGTAAAAAGGAGGAGCTTTAAATGGAAGCAAGAGCAGAGTTACGTCATGCAAGAATAAGTGCAAGAAAAGTAAAAATTGTTATTGATTTGATTAGAGGAAAAAATGCTCAAGAAGCAATAGCAATACTTAAATACACAAATAAGGCAGCTGCACCAATAGTTGAAAAATTAGTAAAGTCAGCTATTGCAAATGCAGTAAATAATAATAATATGAGTGAGCCAAAACTATATATTTCTGAAATATATGCAAACCAAGGGCCTACAATGAAGAGAATTATGCCAAGGGCAAAAGGTAGTGCAGATAGAATAAGAAAAAGAACAAGTCACATTGTAGTTGTGTTAAAAGAAGTAGAATAAGGAGGAACTTTCAATGGGTCAAAAAGTTAGTCCACACGGACTTAGAGTTGGAATAATAAAAGACTGGTCATCTACTTGGTATGCAAATAAAAAAGATTATTCAGATAACTTGGTAGAAGATCATAAAATTCGTGAATACTTAAAGAAAACTTTAAAGACTTCAGGAATTGAAAAAATTAACATTGCTAGAAAAGGAAATAAAGTGTTTGTTGATATTTATACAGCAAAACCTGGTATGATAATAGGAAAAGGTGGAGCTGCTATAGAAGAATTAAAAGTTAAATTAAATAAAATGATTAACAAAGAAGTTTCTTTAAACATAGTTGAAGTTAAAGATGTAGATATGTCTGCACAACTTGTTGCAGAAAATATAGCTTTACAACTAGAAAAGAGAATTTCTTTTAGAAGAGCTATGAAATCATCAATGCAAAAAACAATGAAAGCAGGAGCTTTAGGAATTAAAACTGCTGTATCTGGACGTTTAGGCGGAGCAGAAATTGCTAGAACAGAACATTATAGCGATGGTACAATTCCTCTTCAAACTTTAAGAGCTGATATTGATTATGGTTTTGCAGAAGCATTAACTACATATGGTATCATTGGTGTTAAAGTTTGGATATATAAAGGAGATGTGTTGCCTAGCAAAAAAGAAGTAAAAGGGGGTAACTAAGATATGTTAGCACCAAAAAGAACAAAATTTAGAAAAGTACAAAAAGGTAGAATGAATGGTAAAGCTACTCGTGGTACAAGAGTTGTAGATGGAGAATATGGAATTCAAGCGTTAGAAGCATCTTGGATTACAGCAAATCAAATCGAGTCAGCCAGAGTAACATTATCTAGATATACAAAAAAATTAGGAAAAACTTGGATAAAAATATTTCCAGATAAGCCAATAACTAAGAAGCCAGCTGAAACTCGTATGGGTTCTGGTAAAGGAAATCCAGAATATTTTGTTGCAGTAGTAAAACCAGGAAGAATTATGTTTGAAATAGCAGGTCTTCCAGAAGAAACAGCAAAAGAAGCTTTAACAAAAGCAATCCATAAACTTCCTATAAAATGTAAAATAGTAAGTAAAGCAGAACAAGAAGCTAACAGCGAAGGGGGAGTGAACTAAATGAAATCTAGTAAAATAAATGAATACAACAATATGTCTGTAGAAGACTTGCAAAAAGAGCTAAAAGCTCTTAAAAATGAACTTTTTAAATTAAGATTTCAACATGCCTTAAATGGTCTTGATAACCCTAAAAAAATCACTCTTGTAAAAAAGAATATTGCAAGAGTAAATACTGTTATAGCTAAAAAAAGTGTTAATAATTAGTGGTAAAGGAGGATAAAGGCAGATGGAAAGAAATTTAAGAAAAACAAAACAAGGTAAAGTTGTTAGTAATAAAATGGATAAAACTATAGTTGTTAGAATTGATACTAAAACTAAAGATCCATTATATGGAAAAATAGTTAATAAAACATTGAAAATAAAAGCACATGACGAAAACAATGAATGCAGTATTGGAGACATTGTTGAAGTAATGGAAACTAGACCACTAAGTAAAGATAAAAGATATAGACTTGTAAGAATTGTGGAAAAAGTTAAATAATTAGTTTAAAAATAATTGAAGGGAGGACTAATCCATGATACAACAACAAACATTATTGAAAGTTGGAGATAATACAGGAGCTAAAGAGATAATGTGTATTAGAGTCTTAGGACGGACATCATAGAAAATGGGGAAACATTGGTGATGTTATCGTTGCTTCTGTTAAAAAAGCAGCACCTGGTGGAGCTGTAAAAAAAGGTGATGTTGTTAAAGCTGTTATTGTAAGAAGTAAAAGAGGCTTAAGACGTGAAGATGGTTCATATATAAGATTTGATGAAAATGCTGCTGTTTTAATCAAAGATGATAAAACACCAAGAGGAACACGTATTTTTGGGCCAGTAGCAAGGGAACTAAGAGATAAAGACTATATGAAGATCATATCTCTAGCACCAGAAGTTCTATAAAATTTCGGAGGTGAAGGAAAGTGATAGCAAAAATGAAATTAAAAAAAGGCGACATGGTTATAGTTAACTCTGGTTCTGAAAAAGGAAAAAAAGGTGAAATAATTGCTGTATCACCAAAAACAAATAAAGTAATTGTTAAAGGAGTTAATGTTAGAACAAAACATGTTAAAGCTAGAAAACAAGGACAAGAATCAGGAATTATAAAAAGAGAATGTCCTATAGATGCTTCTAAAGTAAATTTTTATTGTGATAAATGCGATAAGGGAGTTAGACTTGGAATAAATGTTGCAGAAGATGGAACAAAAACTAGATTTTGTAAAAAATGTAATGAAGTTAAGTAAGGAGGGGAAAAATAGATGAACCTTAAAGAAAGATATAATACTGAAATAGTACCTGCATTGAAAGAGAAATTTGGATATAAATCAGTAATGCAAGTACCAAAGCTAGAAAAAATTGTAATTAATATGGGTGTATCTGATGTAAAAGAAAACTCAAAAGCTTTAGAAAATGCAATGAATGATTTAACTTTAATTGCTGGTCAAAAACCAGTAGTTACTAAAGCAAAAAAATCAATTGCAGCTTTTAAAGTAAGAGAAGGTATGAATCTTGGATGTAAAGTAACATTAAGATCTGAAAAAATGTATGAATTTGCTACAAAATTTTTCAATGTGGCACTTCCACGTGTAAGAGATTTTAAGGGAGTAAATCCTAACTCTTTTGATGGAAGAGGAAATTATTCAATGGGTGTTAAAGAACAATTAATTTTCCCAGAAATTGAATACGACAAAGTAGATAAAACAAGAGGAATGGACATTATTTTTGTAACAACTGCAAAAACTGATGAAGAAGCTAAAGCATTACTTGAAATGTTAGGCTTACCATTCGCTGAAAAGGGGGATAAATAATCATGGCAAAAAAATCTATGATTGCTAAGCAAAAAAGAGAACCTAAATTTAGCACAAGATATTATAATAGATGTAAGATTTGTGGAAGACCACATTCTTATATGAGAAAATATGGAATATGCCGTATATGCTTTAGAAATTTAGCGTATAAAGGTGAAATACCAGGAGTAAAAAAAGCAAGCTGGTAAAAAGGAGGGATAGTTAAATGAATACAACAGATCCAATTGCAGATATGTTAACAAGAATAAGAAATGCAAATAGAGAAAGACATGCAACAGTAGACGTACCTTATTCTAAAGTAAAAAAAGCAATCGCAGATATTTTAGTTTCTGAAGGGTTTGTGGAGTCTATAGAAGTAATTGAAGATACTCATAAAACAATTAGAATAACTTTAAAATATCAAGGAAAGACTAGAGTATTACAAGGATTAAAGAGAATTAGTAAACCAGGTCTTAGAATATATGCAAGTGTTGAAGAATTACCTAGAGTTTTAAATGGTCTAGGAATAGCTATTATATCTACTTCTAAAGGTATAATGACTGATAAAGAAGCAAGAAAACAAAACGTAGCGGGAGAAGTATTAGCATATATTTGGTAATAAATTAATAAGAAAAGGAGGGAATACCAAATGTCTAGAATTGGTAAAAAACCAATAGAAGTACCACAAGGTGTAGAAGTTAAAGTAGATAATAATACAGTTACTGTAAAAGGACCAAAGGGAACTCTTACACAAAAGTTTCTACCGGCAGTAAATATTGCTTTAGAAGATGGTAAAGTAGTAGTTACTGTTGCAAGTGAAAAAGATGGTAATTTACATGGATTAACAAGAACGTTGATTAATAATATGATTATTGGTGTAACTCAAGGTTTTGAGAAAGCATTAGAGATTAATGGAATTGGTTATAGAGCACAAAAACAAGGAAAAAAATTAGTCATGAATTTAGGATATTCACATCCTGTTGAAGTAGAAGAGTGCGAAGGTATAACTATAGAAGTTCCAAACCCAAACTCTATAATTGTAAAAGGTATTGATAAACAACTAGTTGGTCAAATAGCAGCAAATATTAGAGAGTATAAATTACCAGAGCCATATAAAGGTAAAGGTATAAAATACGTTGGTGAAAGAATTAGAAGAAAAGAAGGTAAAGCTGGCGGTAAAAAATAATCCTATTAAATAAGGAGGGGAATTTTAAATGATAAAAAAAGTAAGTAGAAAAGACGCAAGAAGTACAAGACAAAAAAGAGTAAGAGCTAAAGTTAAAGGAACTGAAAGCAAACCAAGACTTTGCGTTTATAGAAGCTTAAAAAATATATCAGCTCAATTGATTGACGATGAAAAACAAGTTACTATTGTTTCTGCATCTACTTTAGATAAAGAAGTAAAAACAAAAGCATCAAATATTCAAGCTAGTCAAGAAGTTGGAGCACTTATTGCTAAAAGGGCAATAGAAAAAAATATTAAATCTGTAGTCTTTGACAGAAATGGTTATTTATATCATGGAAAGGTTAAAGCTTTAGCAGATGCAGCAAGAGAAGCTGGATTAGAATTTTAGAAGAAAAGGAGAAACCAAAAATGACTGAAACAAAACAAGAATTAAAAGAAAAAGTTGTTAATGTAGCACGTGTTGCTAAGGTTGTTAAAGGTGGTAGAACTTTTAGATTTAGTGTACTAGTTGTTGTTGGAGATGGTGCTGGACATATAGGAGTTGGAACAGGTAAATCTGCTGAAGTTCCAGAAGCTATAAAAAAAGCAACAGATGAAGCTAAGAAAAATTTAACAGAAGTATCACTTGTAAATGGAACTTTACCACATGAAATAATTACAAACTTTGGCTCATCTAAGGTAATACTAAAGCCAGCAGTTGAAGGTACAGGTGTTATTGCAGGTGGTGCAGTAAGACCAGTATTAGAGCTTGCTGGGATCAAGGATGTAACTGCTAAAACTTTAGGGTCTCGTAATAGCAGAAATGTTGTGTATGCTACACTTAAGGCTTTAAAAACTATGAGAACTCCTGAAGAAGTTGCACGTCTTAGAGGAAAAACAGTTGAAGAAATTTTAAAATAAGAACCTAATAATCTTAAAAAGAGGGGAGGAGCAATATTTATGAAAATGCATGATTTAGGACCAGCATATGGTAGCACAACTACTTCTAAAAGAGTTGGTAGAGGTACTGGATCAGGTCTTGGTAAAACATCAGGAAAAGGACATAAGGGGCAAAAAGCAAGAACTGGTGGAAGTATAAGGAGAGGATTTGAAGGAGGACAAACACCTTTATATAGAAGAATTCCAAAACGTGGTTTTAAAAATCACTTTGCAAAAGAATATTCAGTTGTAAATGTAAGTGACTTAGAAAGATTCGACCAAGATACTGTCGTTAATACTGAGCTTTTACTTAATGAAGGAATAATTAGAAAAGAATTAGATGGAGTAAAAGTTTTAGGAAATGGTGAGTTAACAAAAAAACTTACAGTTGTAGCAACTAAATTTTCAAAATCAGCAGAAGAAAAGATTAAAGCTGCAGGTGGAAAGATAGAGGTGAAGTAGTATGCTACAAACCATCAAAAATATTTTTTCTATAAAGGATATAAGAAATAAGATTATATTTACAATATTTATTATATTACTTTATAGACTAGGTACTTTTATTACAATACCAGGTATTGATAAGGTGGCAGTAATGGATCAACTTGGTTCAAGTGCAAATGGTTTAGTTACTACTATTAATTTGATTTCTGGTGGAGCATTTAGTAGACTTTCAATATTTGCTATGACTATTGGACCATATATTACAGCTTCAATTATTTTAAATTTACTTCAAGTTGTAATTCCAAGTCTTGAAAAGTTAGCTAAAGAAGGTGAAGAAGGTAAAAGAAAGCTTTCAAAATATACTAAATATTTAACAATAGCTTTTGGTATTATAGAAGGTTTAGGATTATATTTAACATATAAAGCATATCTTTTAGCACCATTACAATATGGTGCAGGTGCAGTAATGGGGGCAATATTATTTATTGGTTCTCTTGTTGCAGGTACAGCTCTTTTAACTTGGCTTGGAGATAAAATAACTGAATATGGTATTGGAAATGGTATATCAATGATTGTTTTTGTTGGTATAGTTGCTGGAATACCAGGTGGAGCTACAACATTACTTAATTATGCCAAAGGTGGTATAACAAATGTTTTAATTGTGATAGCATTAGTACTTGTAATAATTGCAGTTGTTGCAGCTGTTATATATGTTCAACAAGCAGAACGTAGAATTCCTGTTAATTATGCTAAAAGAGTAGTTGGAAGAAAAATGTATGGTGGACAAAGCACACATATTCCAATAAAAGTTGCAATGGCTGGTGTTATGCCAATAATCTTTGCCATGTCTTTTATGATGTTTCCAAGTACGATAATTAACTTGTGTACAAAAAATAATCCTAGTGGCTTTTGGGCTATAGTAAATAATGTATTTTCTGTAACTAGTGAAAGTGCGTGGTATTATCTGTTATCACATGCAGTTATTTATATGTTATTAATAGTTGCATTTACATTTGTTTATACATTGTTTATAGTAAATCCAGTTGAGATATCTAATCAATTGAAAAAAAATGGTGGATTTATCCCTGGAATTAGAGCGGGAAAGAATACATCAGAGTATATATCTAAAGTATTAAAATATATAACTACTGTTGGTGCGATCTTTCTTGCAATAGTTGCAGTATTTCCGGTCTTGATACAAGGAGTAATGCCTTTTTCAATTAGCTTTGGTGGTACATCAATATTGATATTAGTAAGTGTTGCGTTAGAAGTGCTTAAAAATCTAGAAACTCAAATGGTTAGCCGTCACTATACAGGA
Organism: uncultured Clostridia bacterium; assembly: GCA_944388575.1. Taxonomy (GTDB): domain Bacteria; phylum Bacillota; class Clostridia; order TANB77; family CAG-465; genus CAG-465. The sequence continues at coordinate 4,319 of CALXJF010000052.1, read as the reverse complement.
TTTTTAAATTAAATATATACAAAATAGCATCCTTTAAATAGGGTGTTATTTTTTATATATCAAAATAACGATTTAAATTGACATAATTTCATATACATGATAAAATAACTGTTAAAAAAATAAACCTAAATTTAATTAAAAGGAGGATTTAATTATATATGATACAGTATATAATATAGCAAGATGTTAAAATAATATATTTAAAAGTTAAAGGATTAATATTCTGGAGGTATATATGTTATATAATAAAATTGGAATTATATGTGCAGTTGAAAGTGAAAAACAAGAATTGTTGAAAAGATATAGTTATGTCTTAAAACGGGTATATGATTTGAAGTTTTACTTATTTAAGAAAAATGAAAAAGAAATTATTTTAGTAAAGTGTGGTGTAGGTAAAATAAATGCTACAAGAGCTACTCAAATTTTGATTGATAAATTTGATGTAGAATTTGTAATTAATTATGGAACGGCAGGAGGGATAGATAAAAGTTTAAATTATGGTGATATTGTAGTTGCTATATCTTGTGTACAGGCGGATGCTGATTGTACAGTATTTGGACTTCCTAAAGGAAAATTTGAAAAAAATGATGAATTATATGTAGTCTCAGATCACTCTATAATATCATATATAAAGAATATAACAAAAGAAATTGTAAGAGCAAATAATAAAATAGTTTTTGCTAATATTGCAACATTTGATCAGTTCATTATAGATGAAGATTTTAATCGGAAACTAAAAGAAGAGTTTAATGTAGTATGTGCTGATATGGAAAGTGTAGCAGTTGCTATTACATGTAAAGCATGTAAGATACCTTATGTTGTTATACGTGGAATATCTAATATACTTGGAGAAAAATATGCAGTAGATAGTTATAATAAATTATCTTCTAAAACTTCTTCAGACTGTATTGATATAATACAAAAATTAATTTTATAATAATAAAGAGAGAGACAATAAGTTATAATTATTCTCTCTCTTATTAATATTAATTTAAGGTTAAATTACATTTGACCAGCTGATTTTTCTATCATTCTTTTAACCATTTCTCCACCAACAGAACCAGCTTGTTTAGAAGTTAAGTCACCGTTGTATCCTTGCTTTAAGTTAACACCGATTTCGTTTGCAACTTCCATTTTAAACTTGTTTAAGTTTTCTTGATGTTGTTTATTTTTTGAACTTGCCATTTAAATTCACCTCCATCGTTTTCATTAATAGTTTTATCTGTTTTTAGATATTTATACATTTTTTTCAAAAATTTTTAAAAATAAATTATAAAAAGAGTACCCTTATTTTAAATGAAAAGGAATACTCTTTTTTTATTTAAGCTAAGTTACATTTGACCAGCAGCTTTTTCTATCATTCTTTTAACCATTTCTCCACCGATAGAACCTGCTTGTTTAGAAGTTAAATCACCATTATAACCGTCTTTAAGGTTAACACCAATTTGGTTAGCTACTTCATATTTAAATTTGTTTAAGTTTTCTCTAGCTTGTGGGTTATTTTTAGCACCTCTTGCCATTTAAATTCACCTCCCATATTTTTAATTGTAAAACAATGTATATATTTGTAATGTTTTACATTAATAATTTGTGTTATTATGAATAAATAATACTGGTAATTTTAGGAATATTCAAAATTCCTTAAAAAATAGACAATTTCGACAAAACTCGTTCGTTTAAATGGGACAAATTTACTTGCTTTTTTTAAAAAATTTATATATAATAGACTTACGTTGATTTTAGGTAACAAGGGAGGGGTAAATGGAAAAAACAAAAATTTTGATAGTTGATGATAACAAAGAATTTGTTAAATTATTAACTATTTATATTAATTCACAAAGCGATATGGAGGTTGTATCATCTGCCTTTGATGGTCAAAATGCTATTGAATTAATAAAAAAGTATAATCCTGATGTTTTGTTACTTGATATCATAATGCCTGAAAAAGATGGGCTTTCTGTATTAGAGGATATTGTTAAAGAAAACGATTTAAAAAAGCCAACAGTAATCGTAATGTCTGCTATTGGACAAGAAAAAATAACACAAAAAGCAATAGCACTAGGTGCTACCTATTATGTTGTTAAACCATTTGATATGGAAACATTAGTAGATAGGTTAAGAGATTTGCTAGAAAATTCATCTGGTTATGAAGGTGCTGGGCTTAATATGTGTTATAGCAAAACAACAATAAATAGCAATTCTAAACCAACTACTCCTATGGAAGTAAGAGTAACTAATATAATACACGATGTTGGAGTCCCAGCGCACATTAAGGGATATCAATATATTAGAGAAGCAATAATATTAGCTATAAAAGATGAAGATATAATTAATGCAATAACTAAAACTTTATATCCGACACTTGCGTCAATGTTTAATACAACACCATCTAGAGTAGAAAGAGCAATTCGCCATGCTATTGAAGTAGCTTGGAATAGAGGACAGATTGAAATGCATGACAAGATTTTTGGTTATACAGTAAATTCTAATAAGGGTAAACCTACAAATTCAGAGTTTATAGCTATGATTGCAGATAGACTAAGATTAGAAGAAAAATCTGCTGTTAGTCAAATATAACAAACGAGTACATGGGAGTGATTAAATTCACTTCTATTTTTTTATCAAATAAAAATTAAAATAGATAAAAAATTTATATGCTATCTTCTATTTATATAACAATTTTATCAAAGTACATATTTTTTCATTACAAAACATTAAGTTATCTCTAATAATATATTTTGTTCATTAAATATTCAAATATTACAAATACATTACAAAAATATAACAAATAAAATAAAATTATGTAATTAAGTTGTAAGAACCGGATATATTTGTTATACTAAAAAAGTAATATATTTTATAGCAATTACACAAACTAAAAAATATAAATAGGAGGAAAAGGATATATGAATACGAAAGTAAAAACAAAAGAAAATAAAGCTCAAAATGAAAACTATACACAAAACCAAGCTAAGAAAGGAATAAGCTTAATAGTATTAGTAATAACAATAATAGTGATAGTTATACTAGCAGTGGCAGTAATACTAACACTAGCAAATAATAACCCAATAGAAAACGCCAATAAAGCAAGCTTTCAAAATGATTTAAAAGCAATGGAAGAAGAAGTGAATTTATATGAAACAGATAAATATACGGAGGCAAATATAACAGGAGGAACATATACACCAACAACGGTAGAAGGAGAGAATATGGTAGATATGTTTCCAAGTACAAGTAATTATGAAGATAAAGTAAAAGTAGAAAATGGAAAATTAGTAATAATAGAAGAAGCATTAAGTGAAAAAGAGAAAGAATGGGCAAGTGAGATAGGACTAGCAGCTGGAGGAGAAGTAGCAAATACACCAGTAATCCCAGCAGGATTTGAATATTTAGAAGGAACAGTAGATACAGGGTATGTAATAATAAATGAAACAGATGGAAATGAATTTGTATGGGTACCAGTAGAAGATTTTTCACAGTTTAAAAGAGGAAGTTTTGAGTCTACAGAATTATCAAGTTCTTATACAGAACCATTAAATTATAATGGAACAACAGCATCACAAAGTGAGAAAGACGAATATAATGCAATGTATGCAAGTGTAGAGAAATATGGAGGATTTTATATAGGAAGATATGAAGCAAGTAATAATGGAAGTGGAGTAGCTCAAAGCAAGAAAGATCAACCATCATGGGTAAATATAAAATGGGGAAATAGTATGACAAATTTAAATGGAGGAGCAGTAGAGAAAGCAAGAGCCGTATACCCTGATAGTATAAGTAAACAAGAAGGAGAAGCAGTATCAACATTAATATATGGAGTACAATGGGATGCAACAGTAAGATGGTTAAGGAAAACATATAATAATCCAGACATAGCAATAGATAGTACAGACCATGGTAATTACAATACAGGTAGTAAAATAAACACAGGAAGTAATGAAACATATAAATTAAATAACATATATGACTTAGCTGGAAATGTTTCTGAATGGACAATGGAGACGAACGGTTCCTACGGTCGCGTTTTCCGTGGTGGTAACTACTTCATTTCTGGTTCTGGCTTTCCAGTTTCGAACCGTAGCGACGCCGGCGGTCCGACCCATAGTGACGTCGGCATAGGATTTCGCTTTGTGCTTTACATAAAATAAATGTTGAAAACATTTATTTGTAGCACTGACCACTAATAAGAAAATATAGTTTTGTGTAAAACTAGAATGATGAAATATATTTTGAGGTTAATAATGAGAGTGTATAATATGGTGTGTAGATTATTAAAACAAAAATAATAATCGCACACCATATTTTGTGTGCAAGAGGAG
>CALXJF010000051.1 GCA_944388575.1 uncultured Clostridia bacterium | reverse complement strand
GAATTACAATATAAAAATGTAGGTTTTTCTGCATAATTAAATTAAAAAAAATATTCATTTTTATATTGACATTAACACTATATATATTCCCACTTTCTCCTTCTAACTTTGTATTATATAATATCTCATTTTCATATGCATATAATGACTCTTTATCAAATTCTCCTTCTGTTTCTAAATCTTTTTCCATGATATATAATGCTAATCTTTCTTGAAAACTTCTTAAATCATTTTGAATTACTGCTTTTTGTGCATTTAATATTGGATTATTTCCTGTTATTGTTAATATTATCGCTACTGAAAGTATTATTATTACTATTATTGTTATAACAAGAACTATTAAACTTATCCCTTTTTTTGCTTTGTTTTCCTTTTCTTTTGTATCAAACATATATGTTACCTCCAAAAATATGTACTTTCTACATTATATCTCATATTTTTTTATATACGTAACATTTTTGCTTTATTTACGCTTAAACAATTATAACTCTTTGACATAATTTTATATATTAATCATTTGTAGTAACTTTCCTATTTTGATATATATCATCTAACTTTTCATCAGGAAAATAAGTATCATAGAATTCATCAATTCTATTTTTTGGTGGTATATTTTGTCTTCTTTCATATTGTCTAACAGAAGAAAAAATTGTAATATTAATATTAAAAATCATAAATATTATCACTACCCAAGTAATAGGTAATGCAATATTTTTGGGTATACATTCTATACATTTTGATAAAAAAGGGTAAATAACTTTTATATATATTACTCCAAGAATTCCCCAACCAATAGCATAAAGTATTGTAGTTCTGCCATCAATATTTGAAATTGCATTTGAATAATCCCATGATACAGTTCCAAAAAATCTCTCTTGAAAAAATGAATATAAAAATTCTAGCATTCCACCAAAAAACGAAGTAATGAGAAAAATAACAGATAAATTTTTAAACTTTTTACCTACTATAGTAAAAACAACTGCTCCTAAACCATATACAACTGTAAAAGGACCATATATAAGTTCCTGTTTACTAAAAACTTTACCAGTTTGCACATATTCTATAATTATTTCATATAAAAACCCAATCACACTACCAAGTACAAAAATCCAAAAATATTTATAAAAACAAAAACCTTTTGCAAATTTTTTAGTTTCCTTCATAATATCACCATTATAACTATTATTTTCTAATATACTTTTTTTATACATTAATATCAAAATTTTTATTTTATAAAAATCTATTATATATGTTACAAAAGTAGCAATTGGAAAAGTAAGTAAAATATATTAAAATTTCATAAAATATTTTAAATGTCTTGACTTTTTTATGTAAATTATGTTATAATAAATATAGATTAATACATATAGTCAACGCTTACTCGAGTTGGCAGTTTGCATCTGTACAGATGTAAAGTTAATTTCGTATATTAGTGGAAAAATATGCTATAGCTTTTTGCCTGCTGTAGTATACCTCCTTTTAATTTTCTTTTTTTAAACCTTTTTCCACTAATAAAAAAACAAACCCAACTTTAAAAAGGAAGGTTTGGATATAGTAGGAATAAAAGGTAGTTCTGCTGCCTTTTATTCTTTTATTTTATCTTTTTACTTTGCATATTATAAATATATTCTTCTAAAATAACATCAGGTAAAACTTTGCTTGCTATAACCCCCAATTTATTTTTGAATCCAGGAATTATTACCTTTTTACCTTTTAACAATTTTTTTATACTATATTTTGCCACATATTCAGGTGTTGTAGGTTTAACACTATAATCTATATTTAATCTTTTATTAAATTCAGTTTTAACCGGACCAGGACATAATACACTTACATTAACTTTACTTTTTTTCTTTTTCAACTCTTTACTTATCGAAGTAGATAACTTAAAAACATAAGATTTGGTAGCATAATAAGTAGCCATTAAAGGTCCAGGAGCAAAAGCAGCACTTGATGCTACATTTAAAATAGTTCCTTTATTATTCTTTAACATAGTATCAATAAAAAATTTAGTTAATATATGAGTAGCTATAATATTAACATTAATCAAATTAAGTTCTTGATTTAATGAAAGTTGATCAAACCATCCTATCGCACCTATCCCAGCACAATTTACTAAAATTGATATATCTTTATTCTCATATTTTTCACATAAATTAATACAATTTTCAATATTAGATAAGTCTACTCTTTCTATAATAACATTAGTTTTACATTCTAATTTTAAAAAATTTAATCTTTCAATATTTTGACCAACAGCAATAATATCGTATCCAAATTGACTTAAATATTTCGATATCTCATAACCAATTCCAGAAGAAGCTCCTGTTACTAATGCTAACATTTTATCCCTCTTTCCATATAAAAAATATTTTAACATATATTTTTTTTATTAGCAAGAAATAAAATATACACTAGACCTAAAAAATCTAGTGTATATTTTTTAACGCTTTTTTCCAAATATACTTAACAATCTTAAAAATATGTTAATAAAATCAAGATATAACATCATAGCTCCATATATATGTACCTTTTCTTCAGGTATATTAGTAATAGTAGCCATTTTCTTTATTTGTTGTATATCCCATGCAGTTACACCAAAAAATACTATTAATACTACCCAATCAATAATTGTATCTAACAATGTATTTCCAACAAATATATTTATTATACTAATTATTAAAGCTACAATTAAAATTCCCATTAAAAGAGTTCCTATTTTACTTAAATCCTTTTTTAATACACTTCCCAAAAATGCAAATACTCCAAACAAAGCAGCAGATGCAAATAATACATATATAATTGATGTTAGATCATAAATATAATAAATTGTTGACAAAGTAATACCACTAATAACTGCATATACAAAAAATAATATTGCAACAGCTGTAGGTGGTAGCTTTCTAAATAAAAATGAAAATACTATTACGACCAATAACTCCACAATTAGTATAATTGAAAATGACGCATTAATAAGCATTTGTTCTGCAAGACCTGTAGAATAAGTAAACCATGATATAAGTCCTGTAGCAAATAATCCTAAAAACATCCATAAGAAAACTTTAGAGAATACATTTGATGTTTGAGTTACAGAACTATTTAAATTATCATCAGACATAATAATTCCTCCTTGTATAATAATGTTAAGTTAAGAAAAATAACTTAACATTTATTTTTTCTATGAGTTTTTCATAACTCA
>CALXJF010000050.1 GCA_944388575.1 uncultured Clostridia bacterium | reverse complement strand
ATATATACATAAAAATTATACCTTAAATTTAAAAAATTAGCAAGACTTTTACATTAAATTCCAAAATATTCTATAATATAATAAAATATTGGAGTGAAATTTAACACCCCAATATCTAATTATCTTTTTTTTTAAATTTTCTTATATACCGTTTACTCCAAGCTTTCGGATTAAGCGGATTTTCAATTATAAAACCTGCTATCTGCTCCCTTCCTATGAAACTCTTTATCTCTTGCTCTGACTTTGGTGCATATATAAATACAGGTCGTCCTTTTATATCCTTATTATATTTAATAAGTACATATATATAGTTACTTGCATCGTACGCACAAAAATCTGCATGACTGCGATTAAAGAGTAAGACATTAACTACCCATGGTAAACCATTTAGAGGTACATACTTTATAAGACCACTTAAACTATGACCAACCTGTCCTCTTATATATTCTGGTCTAACTTTTTCAAAATACATTAAAACAAGCGGATTCCATGCCTGAACAGAAAAATTTCCTCTATAGCAAGTTTCATCTATTAATCGAATAAATTCTTTTTCCAAAATTCTATTTTTATAATGGAAATCCTTAAAATCGAACATAAATGAAACTAAATCATAGCAATCACTATCAACAGCAAGCTTTAAAACATCATATAGCGTTACAGCCTCCTTTAGATCTATTTTTTCTGCACAAGACTGCTCTTGTCCCAGTTTATTACTAACTTTATCACTATGATAACAAACCACCTGTTTGTTGTAATATACTAAATCCAGCTCTAAAGCCACCCTAGTATTTGTGTATTTTGCAAACTTTATACAAGCTTCAATGGATTTCAAAGAATTTTCAGGATATCTATCAGATACAATTCCTCTATGAATCTTTAAAGAATTTAGCAACCAATGATTTTTATCTATTCTTGAAGTATAATTATTAAGAACGCCTGATATAGTTGCACAGATTTCTTTAACAGACTTATTATCCTCAATCGCATCCACTAATACTTGAGATATATCTTCAAGAGATGGAACTTCAATAGAAGCTTCTTCAAATAATCCAATAAATCTATCAAAAATTCCATTATAATGTTTTCCTTTTAAAAAATTAAACCTTTTTCTAAAAGGATTAAGAACCCAAAATACTCTTTTAGGATACATTCTTGTAAGTTTATAATATGTTATAATATTTTTACAATGAAAGTATACTTTACCATTATATTTTTTTAAAATTCTTTCAAATTCAAGCTTGTAACCCTTAGTCATATAACCTTTAACTTCTATAAGAAGAACAGATCTGCAAGCAATCTGTTTAAGTGCTTTTTGCAGCTTTACAACTCGTATGTTACTACCCTTATATTTATTTTGCCGTAACTCATCATAAGTATAGTTGGAAACTTTCCCAGGTACACCAAGAAGTCTGCTAGTATATCGATCATGAAAACATATTATATTATGATCCCTTTTTAAATACCGTACATCCATTTCTATACCAAATTTACCTAGCACAGGTCCATAAGCTGCCAATGTATTTTCAGGCACCTGAAAATGAAAACCTCTATGCACAAATATACAATCATATATTTCTCGTGACTTTTTAGGCATATATGAAAAAATTAACCTTTTTAATAATGCACTAATTATAATAATTCCATAAAAGCAAAATAAAGGTACATTTACACTATACAAACTAAAGCCTATCAATACAGCAAAAAAGTATGTGCATATCAAAAATATCACTATACATAAAAAAATATTTTTATTTTTGTTTTTTCTTTTGCCAATTATATTTAAGTAACCGCTATAATGATATATTACATACATACTGACTATAGCAATAACTATATAAATATATAACATTTACATTCATCTCCTTTTAAAAAATTTTCTAAAAAATATATACACTATCTATTATATTATATCAAATTTATACTACAAAGTCAATTTTGTTTTTATGTAAATTGCATACGTTACAAGCTAATCACTAATCATCTTTTTGTAATTTTTACTTTTTATAAAATTAAATCTCTTTCTTAATGGATTAAGTATCCAAAAAACTTTATCATCCCATATTGTTCTTAATCTAAAAAAAGTAATTAAATTTTTTGCATGAAAATAAATTTTACCCTTATAATGAGAAAGTAGTTGAATAAGCTTTTCTTTAAAAACATTAGAAAAAAAACCTTTAACCTCTATAAGTAAAGTGACTTTACCATCTACAATATCTAAAACTTCTTTTAAACTTGGTACTTTTTCACATGTATTTAATATATTATACTTTTTTAAATCCATAAATAAAAAATTTGATGTTTTTCCTTTGCTTCCAAGCAATCTTTTTGTATGTCTATCATGTAAACAAATAATATGACCATCTTTAGTCATTCTTATATCAAGTTCAATAGCCAAATTTTTATTTATAGCTTCTATATATGCAGGTATAGTATTTTCTGGAAAAATAAAATGAAATCCCCTGTGAGCAATTTTTTCTTCATATATCTCTTTTGATTTTCTAGGTATATATTGAAACATTTTTTCACCTCAAAAAATATTATGTGCAAATAAATCAATAATAAATATGCTTATATATACAAAAAATAAATGTAGAAATATCCTACATTTATTCCATTTGCTTAGCTAAAAATTTTGCTGCTGATTCTATTAACTTATATTCAGACTTAGTTATTTTTTTGTTATCTAATGAAAATAATATAACAGTGCCAAGTGCTTCTGCATTTGATATTATTGGTGCTATAATTTGAGAAGTATACTTAGTATTACTTTCATCTAATAAAATAGGTATAGGAGAATTATTATCAACTGTAGAAAAAATTTTTCTTGATTTCATAACTTCTAAGATTTCTTCGCTTACTTCTCTAGCTAAATACTCATTTTTAGAAATCCCTGAAATAGCAATAATAGTTTCAGTATCTGTTATACATGCCACAAAATCTGTAGTATCATTTAAAGTCTCTACATATTGACTTGATATTTCTAGAATATCTCCCATAGGAGCATACTTTTTTAATACAATTTCTCCCTTTTGCTGAATATATATCTCAAGTGGATCTCCTTCATGAATATGCAAACTTCTTCTTATTTCCTTTGGAATAACAACTCTTCCTAAATCATCAATTTTTCTAACAATTCCAGTTGCTTTCATTTTTACCTCCTTGTATAATAATGTTAAGTTAAGAAAAATAACTTAACATTTATTTTTTCTATGAGTTTTTCATAAC
>CALXJF010000049.1 GCA_944388575.1 uncultured Clostridia bacterium | reverse complement strand
TTTTTAATAAAAAAAAAAAATATAATGTGAAGGCCTCTATTTTCGTTGTTACTGATAAAATAGGAAAAGAAATTGATGGTAAAAGATATTTAAGTTGGGAGCAATGTAAAGAAATGCAAGACAGCGGACTTGTAGATATTTTTAGTCATAGTAAAAGACATGTGTTTTATGATAAACTTCCTGTTAGAATGCTTCGTGATGATGTAATTGAATCTTATAAAATTATAGAAGAAAATTTAGGAAGTAAAGATTTAAAAGTATTTGCTTACCCTTATGGTGCATATACTAAAGAAACTGTTTGGGCTTTAAAGTTAAATGGTATTGATATGCAAGTGTATGATTTAGGAATGAACTATTCTAATGATTTTAATTCTGATTATATAAAAAGAATTAATATTCCTTGTGAGATGACTGGAACTGAAATTATTGAGGAAATAAATAATACGAATTAGTAACTAAATTTCATAATGTTTCCAATATAAAAACCTTAGATATTTCTAAGGTTTTTTGGAGCGAATCACATACAAGTTACGAACTTTGTTCTCTTTCTAAAATTATTATATATGTATTATTATTAAATTTCAATGGTAGTATGGAAAAAAATTGCCATATATAGTATAATTTTGTTAGTAAAATGTTTTAAGGAGTCGTATATGAATGTAATAAGCAAATTAGATACAGAAGGAATAAAAGTTGGAATTAGGTATTATGGCTTAGAAGATTTATCTACAGGAATATCTGTTAGATATTTATTAGAAGGAAAAGAGATTATATTAAACAGTTATAATGAGCAAAACATTCTAACTATAGATGATTATATTAATTACGTTTTTTTAGATTATATTATGAAATTTGAAGAAGTTATACCATATGTAAAAGAAGAAAAAAGAGAAGAATTTAATAGTTTTATAAAAGAATGTAAAAATATTTATAAAAAATATACAATTGGTGAAATTATAAAATATTTAAAAAAAGATTATAAAACAATTTATGGTTATAGTGACGATAAGGGTATTTCTTTAGCTTTAGATTTGAAAGACTATACTTCTGAATTTATTGCTGCACATTTCAACTGCTTTAACGAAGATGTCATTACATATGTAATTAATGAAGCGACATATGATGTAATTGATTGCTTTGAAAAATGGCAAAAGTATTTTATTAAAAATCCAAAAAAACTAAAACTTTTATTTAATGAAGAAAATATAAATAAAATATTTTTTATGAGAGTACAAGAGGTTATGAATATAATAGCGTCTTTACATAATAATGATAAGTTTATTGATACAACATCTGATGCCATGGAGATTATATACAATATATTAAAAAAACAGTATTTTAATCCAAAAGAGAATCAACATATTTGGCAAAGTTATTTTATGCTAAACGATTGCTTACCATATTATCGAAAAATGTCTTCTCCATATACTTATGAATTGGAAAAAGAATTAGAAAAACAAGAAGTTTTATTTAATGATAATTTAGTAAAAAATGGACAAACTCAAACCATAGAATTTGATTTAAAACCTTTTAAAGATTTTTTTGAAGATAACACGAAGCCATGGGAAATAAGAATCGTATTTACCACTCATTCTAGAGACAAAAGAGGTAATTTAGTGAGTTTTTTAGAACACGGAGCTAAAAGTGATGCTAAAGGGTTAACTGATGTATTATGCAGAAAAAATCCAGGTACTAATGATTATTTTACAAGTTGGAGATTGAGAAATTTGAGTTTATATTTGTTTGAAGTAAAAGCAAGATTCATGACATTAATGAGTACCGATAATAATATAAGTGAATATTTATCGGATATTTATGGTGAATTAAAATATATATGTGAAAATATTAATACTACAATGGAATTTGAAAGATTAGATGAAGATATGGATATGTTATCTCAATTTTTAACCGATTTATTTATTAACTTAAAAAATGAGCAACAATATAGATTATCAATTAAAAATAATGTATATGGGTGTGCTATGTTTATTTGTGGTTTAATTGAAAAGGTATTACGTATAATTTATAAAAATTCTATGCAACAAATTTCATATATACCAGATTCAAGTATAACTTTAGGTAATTTACTAGTTGAAAATGACAAAAATACAACTATTATTTTAGATATATTAGGCGTTGAACAAATTAAATGTCTTAGGTATTATCTTCATAAAGTTGACTTTTATAATGCTGTTGGTCAAAATATACGAAATGATTTGGCTCATATAAATGGCAGAACAATGAAAAATTTAAACCATGATTTAATTTTGGAATTATTATCTTACTTTACATCAATTCTTAATAGCTGTATTTTGTATTATCAAAATAAACGTAGATATAACTAGTATTATATTTAAAAGTTAGGAGATGATAATTATATAATAATTCATGGAAGCTTCGGCTCAAAAGATGGAAATTGGTTTCCTTGGCTTAAAAGGCAATTAGAAAGTAAAGAAAACAGGATAGATGTACCTCAAATGCCTATTGGAGTTGGCAATCAAAACTTTGAAAGTTGATCTAAAGTATTAGATGAACTAGTTATTAATGAAAATACTATTATTATTGCACATAGCATAGCACCGATTTTTGTATGTAAGTATTTGATTATTAATAAAATTACAGTTAAAAAACTAATTTTTGTTTGTGGATTCAATAATTATTTAGGAATAGATGAAGATTTTGATGCAGTTAATGAACCTATGTTTATAGATAATTTTGATGAAGTAAAAAAATATTGTAGTGACATTGTCTGCTATTATTCAGATAACGATCCATATGTCACATTTGATGCTGAAAAAGTATTTGCTAATAAAATTGCTAATAGACAGTATATTATAAAAAATGGCGGACATATAAATTCTGAAACTGGATATACAAAATTTGAAGAAATTTTAAAGGAGGTATAGTATTGAGTAATATAGAATTTATTAACAATGCATATACGGAAGATGGTTTATGTCTTCCTATGATACACTTCAAAGGTGATGAAAAAAAGATAAAAGACATATGTGTAATATTTATTCATGGAATGTGCCAAACGATAATTGACAATTATTTTGCTACAGTATGGGGCAATATTTTAGCGAAAAATAATGTAGGATTTGTTTATGAACATAATAGAGGTCATTCAATAGAAAATGATACTTTAATGAGAGATGGTTCATATGCTCGATATGGTTGTATGTATGAAATTTTTGAAGATTGTATTTTAGATATTGATTTAGCTATTAATAAGGCTAAAGAACTGGGATATAAAAGATTTATATTGATTGGACATAGCTATGGATGTAACAAGCTGATTTACTATTATTATAAAAAACAACCTAACATTTTAGGACTAATACTAGCAAGTGCTCCAGATATGGTTGGACTTCAATTATATCGCCAGAAAGACTATAAAGAACTTATCAAAGAAGCAAAAGAAAATATTGATGCTGGAAATCCAACTAAACTCCTTAGTAACTTAGTTGAAGACTATATGTATATGAGTTCTCAAACATATTATAATTGGTTTGAAAAGAATTCTAATTTAGACAATTTACCTGTTATGGGTAATTCCGAAAACTGGTATCAATTTGAATCTATAAATGTTCCAATATTAACTTTCTCAGGCTCAAATGAAACAGATAATTATTTACATTTAGATTTATTAAAAGATAAAGCAAAAAATTGTAATGACTTCAAATATAAAATTATAGATAATACAAATCATTTTTATATTGGAAAAGAAAATGAAATAGGAAATATTATTATAGATTGG
>CALXJF010000048.1 GCA_944388575.1 uncultured Clostridia bacterium | reverse complement strand
TTATGCCATAAATTATCTTAAATAATTTTTTAAAATTTTTCTTAAAAAACTATTGACATTTTATAGTTGGTCTATTTTTAACCTTCCATTAAAATGGAAAATTCTTACTTATTATATAACTTTTTTGGTAATATTTCAATATTATTTCAAAAATATGTTAATGTATTTTTAAAATAATACTTATTCTACAAACAATACCATTTAACGACAAAACATGGTATAAAATATAACATTCATACCATGTAAAGTTTATTAAAAGTTTATAACAATTTTATCATCTTCAATCTTAGAATCAAGACCATTTTCCAAATGCCAATTATTAAACTGTTGCAAATAACTACTACACTTTTCTAAATCATATTCATTATATAATTTTACTGCCTCTTTATTCTCAATAAATATTGGCGTCATTTCAAGAGTATTTATTTTCATATTCTCATCAATATTTACTTTAAAAATAAAACCTTCCTTAGCTACGTTATAATCTAAATCACTCATTAAATATCCTGTACTATAAATTATTGGTTTATCATTATACTTAACAATGGGATATACCCCAAGTGCATGAGAGCCAATAACCATATCAGCTCCAGCATCAATAGCCGCCCTAGCTATATCTTTCATCTGATTTGTAACACCATATACGTGATCTCTTCCCCAATGAATATCTGCTATAACTACATCTGCTGACTCTTTTGCTTCCTGAATATTCTTACTCAAATTATCCTTTGAATAAATACTAATTCCTTCATTACTGTAATTTTTAGATGTACCAATAATTACAGAATTTGTTGAAACAATAGCAATTTTTTTACCATCCTTTTCAAAATACACTGGCATATTTTCTCTTCCAGCCACAAATATGTCTGCTTCTTCAAATTTAGATATTGTATTTTTTATAATATCCGTAGGATAATCAATTATGTGATCTGAAGCGATAGAAACAGAATCAACACCTAAAGCCTCTAATGCTGTTATAGCCTCATTTGTGACTAGATATTTACTTTTGACATTTTCTATTTTATCTAAATTTGTTATATTAGTTGGAAAATTACAATAAGTAAAATCTGCACTTCTTGTAGTACTATACACACCTTTAATAGCTGATGAATAAGAGTAATTTAATTTTTCGGATACTACTCCACCCATCATAACTTCACCAAGTAAATTTATTGTCATACCTTTATCTACAGTTTCACTTAAGCTATCTATATTGATATTTTGATTATCATTAACATCTTCTACATTATTTGTAGTAGAAGTTTTAACTGTTGGTTCTTCATTATTTATTTGTTCTTCTTGAGTAATATTACCAGTCGTCTCATCTGCCTTATATACAACTGTAGAACTAGCTACTTTTTTTCTCAAAGCATTTGCCGTAATTATTGAACTTACTGAAAATATTACTACAAAACATAATACAAGTATTATCATATTCCTTATTGAGATAATTTTCCTAATATTAAATCTCCTTCTATTGAACATAATTCTACCTTTTGTTGTAAGCCCCATAACATCTTATCTCCTTTTACCTTAATTTTCATATAATTACTAGTATATCCATAAAGATAGCCTTTACTATATGATTCAAACAATACATCAATCTTTTTGCCTAAAAAATTCCTCATATACGCTTTTTTACTTTCTTTTGATAAATCGATTAATTTTTCACTTCTTTTAGAGGCAACATTTCCATCAACTTGATCTATCATACTTGCAGCTTTTGTCCATTTTCTCTTAGAATATTTAAATATATGCATTTCGTAAAAGCCTATTTTCTTTACTCCATTTAATGTATTTAAAAACTCTTCATCAGTTTCTCCCGGAAAACCTACTATAATATCACAAGTAAACGAAACATCTTTTATGTATTTTCTTATCATTTCAACCCTGTCAAAAACATACTCCCTTGTATATTTTCTATTCATTCTCTTTAGTACATTATTATCCAAACTTTGAACCGATAAATGAAAATGTGGACATAACTTTTCTACTTTACTTAATCTAATTATAAAGTCATTCGTTAAAACTCTAGGTTCTATAGAGCCTAATCTAATTCTTTTAAGCCCTTTTACTTTATTTATCCTTTCAATTACATCAATTAAAGATATACTACTTTCTAAATCCTTTCCGTATGATGCAATTTCTATTCCGACTAAAACTACTTCACCTACACCACTTTTTACCAAATTCTCTACTTCTTCTACTATATCGTCTAAATTTCTACTCCTAACTCTACCCCTTACATATGGAATAATACAGTATGAACAAAAATTATTACACCCATCTTCTATTTTTACACTCTCACGAATATTCATACCTTTAGTTAATTTATCTTTTTGTACATATTTCTTAACTTTTGAAATATCAGAAACATTTAATACATATTGTGCTTTATTACTATTTATATAACTTTCAACAATATTTACTATATCTTTTTTTTCCTCATTTCCAATTATAACATCAGCATTTAAAATATTTGGTTTATCAATTATCTCTTGAGCATAACATCCTGCAAGTACAACAATACTACCTTTTCTTTTTGCTTTACTTAATTCTTGTCTTGTTTTTCTTGTTGACATATTAGTCACGCTACAAGAATTAATAACATATATATCTGCTAGATTACCGAAATCTACGACTTCATAACCTGCCTTTTTAAACTTTTCAATCATCAAATCCGTCTCATATTGATTTACTTTACATCCGTAATGTATAAAAAGCTATCTTCATCATCTTTTACTCCTATATTAATTGCTATATTACAACTCCTTTTGTATTTTCAACTCAAGTCTAGTTAAATTACATAAAAACATATATACAAATATATACATGACTTTTTCTATTAAATTTTATCATTACAATTATTATACTGAAATATTTTTAATTCGTCAACAAAATCTTAACTTATCTCAAAAAGATATGATTTGTTTCTTAGAATACTTTTAATTTAGTAATCAATTCTTAAATATTCAACATACAATAACAATCCATTTTAAACAATTTTTGCACACAAAAATCTGTTAAAAAAAACTCTAACAGATTAGAAAACTATTTATAATTTAGTCTCTTATATTTCTAATTCTTCTACTTTTCTTAAAATTAAGAAAAAGTTCGACATATTTTTGCATTATTACTTTAAATTATCTATTTCTACTTTAGTTAATTTTGTTATTTCTGAAATCATTTCAATACCAATACCTTTACTTAACATAGTTTTTGCTACTTTTTCAATCCCTTCTTTATAGCCAGCTAACCTTGCTGAACTCATCTCTAGTCTTGTCCTTTCCTCTAACTCAGCTAATCTTCTTATCCTCTCATCTCCTACTAAGTATTTATACTCTTTATCTGCTTTTTTTATCAATTTATTACTTCCCATAACTTCTTCCACCCTTTTTCTATTTTCTCCATCTATAAATGTTAACCACTCTGATACCTTATTCCCTATTTCTAAATTTTCTTTCCTAAATTTTGGTAACTCTATATAATAATATTTTTGGTATTTATTTATCTCATATTCTTTGTGTTCTTCTAATACGGTTATTGCTTTTGAGATTGATTCTTCATACGGTATGAAATTATAATCTAATATTTATATTACTATCACTGGTTTTAGTTTTTTGTAATCTTCTCCTGCTTTTAATTGAGATGCTATAATATTACTTGAATATTTAGTTGTTCTCTCTATTATATTATGATTGTCTACTATTTGTATTTCTATATCTACTATTGTGTCATCATTTAATATTCCTTTTACATCTATTACTTAACAATGATGTTAAAAATTCTTGTAAAAATTCTTCATTTCCTTCTTTAGTAAATAATTCTTTAAAAACTATATCATTTTTTACTTTATATATTTTGTTTGTTTTTCCAATTGACAATATATCTTTTTCCTCCTTATTATATCTATTTTTTTATTAAAAGCAAAATTTTATTAACAAATTAAACACTATTTGATAAATATTGCACACTAAAAGATTAAAAAATATAATTAAATATTACAGGATAAACAATTTAAAATAAAATTCTTTTAAGAAAAAATACTTAGATTTTAAATTATGTCTAGACAAAAAATACTTTACATTATTGTAAAGTGATACGATATATTAAGATTTAAATTATATTATAAAATTATTAAAATTTTTTCTAACAGAATTTATTTTAGGTGTTTACAAGAAAAGTAACTAAAGTTACATCCCTTCGGGGGGTACAAATTAAAAGTCTAACTCAAATTGTTAGGCTTTTTT
>CALXJF010000047.1 GCA_944388575.1 uncultured Clostridia bacterium | reverse complement strand
TGGTGTAAACTATTAATCAATATACTAGGATAACCCAAATATATGAAAGAAAGAAGAAACAGATAAGATTGGAGGTCATATATGTTAAATGCGAATAAAGTAACAGACATAAAAGAGATTTCTAAATATGGAAAAGCAAAAGGTTTTCTATTAGCTAAAAGATATAATTTACCAACATTTTCAAATTTTTTTATAATAGAAAATGAAGATGAAGTACAAGCATTATTAGATACATATAAGAATCAAAATGATTTTTGTATGCGTTCAGATGCAAAGATAGGAGATGCTCCTATTGGTGTAGGAGGACAAAATGGAAATAGAAAGACTATATTTGACTTTATTAAAAAAGTAAGAGAAAAGTCAAATGAATTAGGTTCAAGTGGAGTAGCAATAATATATTGGAATGAAGGAGATTTTTGCCCAACATATAAAATAGAAGGTACTTTTTATCTAGATTATAGGACACAGAAAGAATTGCTCATAGATTATATTGGTAAAGGCTGGGATGGTTCTTATTTAAGCCATGGAAGCGCTTGCCATGAAACTTATGCAATTCCATGGGAAGATATTCTGTTTTTAAATGATAATAATATAAAAAAATATAGAAGACAAGTAGTAAGTCAAAGTGTATATGAAGATTTAAGAACAATAAGAATTAATGAATTAGTAAAATGTGGTGTATCAAGGGAAGTAGCAGAAAAATCAATTCCTTGTGTATATAACGGCATAAATAATGAATATTTTAGACAAGTAATTAATCGAGTAGTAGTACCAATGTATGATAGTAGAGAATTACAAAGATATTATAAAGAGTATATTCCAATTGTACAAATTGAAAATGGAAAAGTTATAGTTCCAGAAGTAATATTACCAGAAAGGTTAAAAGAAAAGAGAGTATTTAATGAAGAAAGATAATATAGAATTTTTTGATATTGTAAATGAAAAAGATGAGGTTGTAGGTAAAATATCCGAAAATAGACAAAATACTATAAAACCATCTCAATTAAGATTTATAAATATCATAATAACTAATAATGATAGAAAAATAGTAGTTCCTAAAAGAAGTTCTAACAGAAGAATATTTCCTAATTGTTATGATTTTTCAGTAGGAGGACATGTTAATTCTGGAGAAGAATATGAAGAGGCAGCTTATAGAGAACTTAAAGAAGAGTTAGGAATAACAAATGTTAAATTACTAGAAGTTGCTTATTTTTCTCCATATGATAGTAATAGTAAAACATTTCAAAAAGTATACATACTAAAATACAATAATGAAATTACAAATTATGACCAAGATGGTATTGAAAAATTATATTATATGACTAAGGAAGAAGTTAAGAAATTAATGAATAATAAACCTAATCTATTTAAAACAGATTATTTTGTTGTGATGAAATATTTGATGGATAAAAATTATTTATAAAAATTAAGTATGTATTTATAGTAAGAAAATCAGGTAAACTCTAACAATAAGTAAAGGTTTCAAAACTAAGAGGAGCATTATGACATGAAAATATATGTATATTTAGATGAAAGTCGGATCAATTCATAAAAATAGTAAAACAAGATATTTTGCAGTAGGTGGATATTTTTCTTATGAAGAAGATAGAATAAAAATAAAAGCAAAATACAAAAAAGAAAATCTTAAATTAAAGAAAGAAAAAAATTTAGGTTTAGATACAGAAATAAAATCATATGATATGACTGAAGAAGAAAAGATAAAAATATTTAATAAAATTCAAGATATTGAAACTTTTCATGGTTGCGTTAAGGTATTTGATAAAAAATATATGAAAAAGGAAATAGTTGATTCAAATATATTTTTTAATTATGCAGTAAAAGTTTTAATTCAAGATTGCATACTACCAGAACTTAACTTGCAAGAAAACGATGAGCCAATAGAGTTTATTATAAGTATAGATAATAGAAATATAAGAGTAGGAGAATTGAACAATCTAGAAACATATTTAAAAACTGAATTTTGTATTTATGATGATGATTTCAAAATTACATATTATGATTCTAAATCAAATTATGGAATTCAATTAGCAGATTTAACTGTTAATACATTTTACAATTCTTATAAAAATATAAGCCTAGTTGAAAATATTATAAAAGAATTAAAAACCAAAAATTTTAGAGTAAGTTTATTTCCAAGAAATAGTAGGAATAAAAAATAAAATTGTTCATAAAATATTAGTAAAATATTTGACATACTATTTTTTGTGTGGTAAAATATTTATAAAGTAAGACCTAGGTAAGGTAGCTAAATGCTAAGCGTATGTTAAGTACGCTGCCACCTAGGCATTTTTATTATAATAAAAAATGAATGTAAACATTGTTTGCATTTTGTTTGCAAAAAATAGTAAAACATATATAAAATTAGTACTAATAATATAATAAATATGAAAGGACATAATCCTTGATATTATTAGTAAAAATAATGTTTTATAGTATTGATAATACAGAAATAAAGTCTTCATGTGGAAGTGGAAAGAAATATAAGAACTGTTGTGGAAGAAATGCGTAAACTTAATGCTTTTAGAGATTGATAAAATATACAAAGCCAAAAACTTCAGAGTAAGTTTATTTCAATAAAAAGTAGGAACAAAAAATAGCCTTTAATATGGGTGGGTATATTATAAAGTTAACTAGGCAAAACAAAAAGGAAGTGATAATTTGATTGATTTACAAGAAATTAGTGCAAAATTAGAAGAACTAGATAGTGGATTAAGCAAGATAGGTGATTCACTTTGACATTAATAATTTGCAAAACGAATTAACAAATTTAGAAGCTCAAACTACAGAAAATAATTTTTGGGAAGATTCTAAAAATAGCTCTAGAGTTTTGAAAAGAATAAATGAAATTAAGAACAAAGTTGAGCAATTTAAATCAATAAAAAAAGATGCATCTAATTTAATTGAGTTGGTAGAACTTTTGAAGCAAGAAAATGATGTAGAATTGGAGAAAGAGCTACAACATGGAGTACAAACTCTTAAAAAAAATATAGAAAAATTAGAAATTTCTACATTGCTTTCGGGAAAATATGATATAAATAATGCGATTATTACTTTACATCCGGGAGCGGGTGGAACAGAATCACAAGATTGGGTAGAGATGCTTTATCGTATGTATACAAGGTGGGCAACAACAAATAGATTTTCTGTAGAAGAACTAGATTACTTAGCAGGAGATGAAGCTGGAATAAAAAGTGTAACATTTTTAGTTTCAGGTCCATATGCATATGGATATTTAAAAGGAGAGCAAGGAGTTCACAGGCTTGTTAGAATCTCTCCTTTTGATGCAGGAGGAAGGCGACATACCTCGTTTGCATCTGTTGAGGTATTACCTGAAATTACTGAGGACAACGACATCGAGATAAATCCAGATGATTTAAAAATAGATACATACAGAGCATCTGGTGCAGGTGGGCAACATGTAAACAAAACTTCATCTGCAGTTAGAATTACACACATTCCAACAAATATCGTTGTTGCCTGCCAAACAGAAAGGTCTCAAATCCAAAACAAAGAGACAGCGATGAGAATGCTTAAATCTAAGCTTTTACGCCTTAAAGAGCAGGAGCATAAAGATACAATTGAAGAATTAAAAGGCACCCAAATGGATATTGCATGGGGAAGTCAAATTCGTTCATATGTATTTTGCCCATATACATTAGTAAAAGACCATAGAACTGGTTATGAAGTAGGAAATGTTCAAGCTGTAATGGATGGAGATTTAGATGGATTTATTGATAGCTATTTGAGGAGTTTACTTTAGAAATTTATAGTAAAACTAACTATTACACTAAGTAGTCCCACGTGGCAAATATATTTTTGGTTTGAATACATGGAAAACCCAAAATATACTTGCCAGCAAGATGGACGGACTTTAAAAGATTATGTCACTATAATTATTTTAAATAAATAAAATATAGTAAGGCGAAATATAAGTATATTTGTGCCTTGTACATTTATATGAAGGACTGGTTTATATATAATGGAAACTATAGTCTTAAAATTTGGAGGAAGTTCAGTCGCTGACAATATAAAATTAAATATTGTGGCAAATAAAATTATCGATTTTTATAACAAAAAAAATAAGGTTATTGTTGTAGCATCTGCACAAGGGAAAACAACAGATAACTTAATTAAAGAAGTTAAAGAATTATCATATGATCCTGACAAGAGGGAAATGGATATGTTACTTAGTACTGGAGAACAAATTTCTGTTTCAAAACTTGCAATATTACTTAATAGATTGGGGTATCCAGCTGTTTCATTAACAGGCTGGCAAGCTGGAATTTATACTTCAGAGGCTAATCAAGAAGCAAAAATAGAATATATTAACACTAAAAGAATACAAAAGGAGCTAGACGATGGAAAAATCGTTTTAGTTGCAGGATTTCAAGGTATTAGTGATAAAAAAGATATCACCACATTAGGAAGAGGTGGCTCAGACACAACAGCTGTAGCAATTGCAGCAGCAATAAAAGCAGATCATTGCTATATATTCTCTGATGTGGATGGAGTTTATTCTACTGACCCAAATAAAATAGCAGATGCTAAAAAAATCCAAGAATTATCGTATACTGAAATGCTTGATCTATCTAATGAAGGGGCAAAAGTGCTTCATAATCGTTGCGTAGAAATAGCCCAAAAATATAATGTTTTAATTGAAACAGGCTCAACATTTAACAATAATATAGGCACACAAATTAATAATAAAATTGAAGAAAGTGCCGTAAAAAGTATTGTAAAAAATGATAATTTATTTTTAATTACATTAAAGCATGATAGTTATAATGCTTATATGCTAAATAAATTATATTTTATATTATTAGAAAATAATATTACACCAATGAATATTGTAAATAATAGTGTTAGTAGCTTTTATATAAGCTTTACTATTAAGACATCTGACTTAGGTAAATTTCAAGAACTATTAGAAAATGAATTATCTATTTATAGCTCTTCTTTTACCAATATTTCTAGAATATCCTTAGTTGGATATGGTATTATGAATAATAAAGATATTATGAAAAAAACTCTTGAAATATTCAATATTAATTCAGTTAGTATATATTCGATTGAATTAGATGAATGCAAATTATCTATTATGACAAAAGAGAAAGTAAGTAACAAACTTTTAGAACAATTACATCATGAATTAATAAAAAAAGTAGATTAGCTAAATGTCTATTTTGCTTTGCATATATGCACGGTCTAATAATACTTGACCTTGTTGTTCTTGAAGTTTCTAACGAAATTTCTTATGCAATAAAATAATAGTTTTTTAATAATATTAAAAACA
>CALXJF010000046.1 GCA_944388575.1 uncultured Clostridia bacterium | reverse complement strand
ACCGCTTAAGCGGTAGCTTGTAACAAGGCCTTATAGGCCTATATGAAAATCCACGGGTTCTACCCGTGGATTGTTATCCTTATCCAGTAAAATGGAACTAAGGACTTTAAATATATTAGTAATATATTAGACTATTTGTACAATAGTCTTTATTATTATAACTAAAAATTATTTTTTTATACATTAAAAAAAACAAAAAGAAAGAGGTAAATAAATGAATATAGGATTTTTTGATTCTGGTGTTGGTGGAGCAACTATATTAAAAAAAGCGTTAAAAGAAATTAATGGAGATTTTTTTTATTTGGCTGATAATAAAAATGCTCCATATGGGGTTAAGGAAAAGAATAAAGTAAAAGAGTATAGTTTTAAAGCAGTAGAAACATTGTTAAAAAGAAATTGTAAAATTATTGTTATAGCATGTAACACAGCAACTAGTGTAGCTATTAAGGAAATTAGACAAAAGTATAATAATATTATATTTATTGGTACTGAACCTGCAGTTAAATTAGCCAAAAAATCTTTTAATGGTAAAAGAATATTAGTAACAGCTACTACTATTACAATAAATGGTGAGAAGCTATTAAATCTTGTTGATCAATTGTCTATTAAGGAATATGTGGACATGCTTGCTTTAGATAAACTAGTAGAGTACGCAGAAAATGGTAATGTTGATAAAGAGACTATAAACCGATATTTGTATAGCAAACTAAAGGATTATGACTTAAGTAAATATAGTCATATTGTATTAGGTTGTACTCATTTTCCATTATTTAAAGATAATTTTAATACTATTATGCCAAGTACTATTAAGTTACTAGATAGTAGCGAAGGAGTTGTGAGAAATTTAAAAAAACAGTTGGAATCATTTAATTATAATACTAATGAATATGATCCAAAAATTAATTTATTATTAAGTAAAAAAGAGATAAATTTTATTAATAATTTTAAGAATATTATAGAAAATAAAAATGTAAATGTTGAAGTAATATAACATATTTATTACAATAATTACAAAAAAGTTACAATAAAATTAAAAATATTTCAAAAAAATATAGCCAAAAAATTATATACATGATATAATAATTACATCGTAGAATAATGAGGTGTTATATATGAATGAGAAGAAAATCTTAATTGTAGATGATGAAAGACCAATAGTTGATATATTAAAGTTTAACTTAGAAAGAGAAGGTTTTTCAACAATAGCAGCTTATGATGGGGAAGAAGCTATAAATATAGCACTGACAGTAAAGCCAGATCTTATTTTATTAGATTTAATGTTACCTAAGGTAGATGGTTTTAATGTATGTAAAGAATTAAGAAAGAGTTTGGTTTGTCCAATAATAATGTTGACAGCTAAGGAAGAAGTAGTAGATAAAATTATCGGTTTAGAACTTGGTGCAGATGACTATATGACAAAACCTTTTAGTGTAAGAGAAGTAATAGCGAGAGTTAAAGCTAATCTTAGGAAACACACTTTACCTGATGATAAAGAAGAAAAAAATGAAAAGAGTAAAATAAAAATTAAGGATATGACTATAGATCCTGAAAGATATATTGCTATAATAGGTGATAAGACAATTGATTTGACTATAAAAGAATTTGAACTTTTAAAAATGCTTTCAACAGCACCAAACCAAGTATTTACAAGAGAACAAATTTTACGAGGTGTATGGGGATATGATTTTTACGGTGATGCAAGAACAGTTGATGTTACAGTAAGACGTCTAAGAGAAAAGATTGAGAAAAATTCTGCTGATCCACAATATGTTCAAACTAAAAGAGGAATGGGCTATTATGTATCAGATTAATTTTTAGATATATTATTTTAGTTTCTTATAGAATAGGAGGAAAATAATATAATATGAAAAAGTCTATAAAAAATAGTATAAGATTTTTTAGCATAGTATTAGTAGTTATAGTTTATATAACTACTTTAATTCTATCTAGTAATATAACAGATATTAAAACATTTTTATCAGTATCAAATATAATTGTATTATTTATCTTTCTATTAATTGCTTTTTTAGGTGGGACTATAATTTCTAATTTGATTACATTTCCAATAAAGAAAATTGAAAAAGGAATGAAAAGTGTTTCTGAGGGTAAGATTATTGATACTAGACATTTAAAAGATTATGCTAATTTTTCTGAGTTAGACGAATTAGTAGATTCTTATACGCTTATGATGGAATTAATAAAAAAGAATAACTTTGATTTAAATAGTCAACAAAGTAAAACAGAGATTATATTGGAACATATGGCAGATGGAGTAATTGCATTTTCAATATCAAGGCAAGTAGTACATATGAATAAGTCGGCAATGAGGTTACTTGGAATTGGGAAACAAGAAGATACTTTTGAAAAAATAATTAATAAATTAAATATTAAATTAGATTTTGATAAGATTATGTACTTACCTAATTATAAAACCATTGAGGCTAAAATTACTATTGCTGAAAATAATTTAAATATAGTATTTGTGCCATTTTTTAGTGACAGATTAAGTCCTATGGGTGTTATAATGGTAATAAGGAATATAACAGAAAGTGTTAAATTAGATAATATGAGAAAAGAATTTGTTGCTAATGTTTCTCATGAGTTAAAGACACCTCTTACTTCTATTAAAGGATATTCTGAAACTATTATGAATGGTGACCTTACATATCAGGAAATAGCTAGATTTTCGAAGGTAATAAATCAAGAAGCAAATAGGATGGATAGATTAGTAGCTGATTTATTACAGCTTTCACGTTTTGACTATAAAAAAGTAAGTTGGAAGAAAATGATGTTTTCCATTGTAGATGTGGCCAAAGGTGTATGTGAAAAAATGAAATATGCTGCTAAAGAAAAAAATCATAAATTGGAGTGTATTGTAACTGTTGAACCGCCAAATGTATATGCTGATAGAGATGCAATAGAACAAGTAATAATGAATATTGTAAGTAATAGTATAAAATATACCAAAGATGGCGGCACAATAACTGTTTATGTTGGTTCAATCAATAATAATGTGTATATAAAAGTGATAGATAATGGTATAGGTATACCTCCACAGGATTTAAATAGAATTTTTGAGCGTTTTTATAGAGTAGACAAAGCACGTTCAAGAAAGATGGGGGGAACAGGATTAGGACTTTCTATAGTTAAAGAAATTATAGATGGAAATAATGGAACAATAGATATAAAAAGTGAAGTAAATAAAGGTACAGAAGTAATAATTACTCTACCAACTAAAATTAAAAATTAACTTTTGAAAGAGGGGATAATATGAGATATTTTGAAACGCATGCCCATTATAATGATGAAGTTTATAATGAAGATTTGGATGAAGTATTAAATAAATGTAGAGAAAAAGGTGTTGATAAATTTATAAATGTTGGATATAATAAAGAATCCTCTATTAAATCTATAGAACTCTCTGATAAATATTCAGATTTTTACGCTGCTATTGGTGTGCATCCTCATGATGTAGAAAATAATACTGCTCAAGATATATTTGATATATATGATGAGAAAGATAAAAAAAAGATTGTTGCAATAGGAGAAATAGGATTTGATTATGCTTTTGTAAAAGATAATAAAGATAAACAAAAAAAGTTATTTTTGGAGCAAATAGAATTAGCTAATACTTTGAAATTGCCGATATTAATACATTCAAGAGATGCTTCACTTGATACATATAATACTTTAAAAGAAAAAAGAGCAGAATATGGAACTTTATTTCATTGTTTTCAACCAAGTGACGATTTGGTTAAATTAGTTTTGGAAAATGGATATTTTGTGGCCTTTGGAGGTAATATAACGTTTAAGAGAAATGCAACATTTAAAAAGTATATTGATATGATTCCATTAAATCAAATTGTTATTGAAACAGATAGTCCATACTTATGTCCTGAGCCATATAGGGGAAAAAGAAATGATTCTTCAAAGTTACCTCTAGTATGTAGAAAACTTGCTGAATATAAAGATATAGAGGAAAATGAAATAACTAAAATTGTTTATGAAAATGCATTTAATTTTTTTAAAATAACACCTTAGGTTACTAAGGTGTTATTTTAAAAATTATCAGTTATAGTTGAGACCACTTTTTTTAATATAGCAAGTTGTCTATCAGTATAATATATTTCATTTGGTTCAAATAATATATTATCCAATGATTCAGCAAACATAGCATCTAAACTTAATTTTAGTGTATTTGATAATAAAATCAGTTTATTTAAACTTGGTAATTTAATACCTCTTTCAATATCTCCTAAAAAATTTGGAGATACGTCGATTTTTTCTGCAAGTTCAAATTGAGTTAGCCCTAATTTTTCTCTTGCAGTTTTAATTTTTTTTCCAAATGCTTTTTTATTTATATTCATGAATCTCACCTCATTTACTTAATATATACTAAAAAACATAATAAATAAACCATTAGAATGTGTAGGAAATAACACTAATATTTTGAGATAATAAGTAATATAATATACTATATTATTTTGTAATTTTTACTTTTTATATAAATTCCGTAATTATTAATAATATATTTATAAGCTAAATATATTTAAAGTATTAATTCTGTATATTTTGAATAAGGTAATAATTTATTAATATTAATTTTATTAATTTATTTAACAAAATGAAATAAATGTATTGATTTCTTAGAAAAAAAATGATATAATACTTATTGTATCGAGAAATATATCGGGGTGTAGCTCAGTTAGTAGAGCGCGTGGTTTGGGACCATGAGGTCGCAGGTGCGAGCCCTGTCACTCCGACCATGATATAAAGGAACTACTAAAGGCTAGTAATTCCTTTATTTTATTAGTATTTCCAAGTTTTTATAATTTCTATTGTTGTTTAGTAATTATTTTAATTTTAAATATCTAAAAGTTTTATTTATCAAACTTTTTTTATGTTTAGTTTTTAATTACTAAACATTTTTTATGTCTAAAATTTTGTTTAGTTAAATTACTAAACAATCACTTTACAATGCCTACTTTTCTAAGATACTTTTCAACTTTCTTTATTTCTTCTTGCTCTAATGTTTCTTGTACATCTATATATACATTTTTTGTTATTTCAATATCATAATGTCCCATTATTTCTTTAAGTACTATATCTGATATTCCACTTTCTGCACATCTAGTAGCAAATGTATATCTTAATGAATGTGTAGATATTCCAGTTATTCCTAAATTACTTAATATTGAAGTTAATTTTATATTTACTTTTCTCTCATCTGTGTAACCATTATTATTATTTGGAAATAATAAATTTAATTTATTACCTTTTGCAAATTTTATTTGTTCTTTTAATTCTTTAATAATTTTGGAATGAATAGGTACATCCCTATATCCTGCATCCGTCTTAGTTTTATTTCCACATATAATTTTTCCATTTCCATCAACAGTTAGAGATTTATTTATTTTTATAATGTTATTTAAAAAGTCTATATCATTAATAGTTAATGCTAATACTTCTCCAATTCTTAATCCCATAAAAAGCTGAATTAGATATATATTTTTATATTTGCATTCATTTATAGTAGTTGATTTTAAATATTGTACAAATAATTTTTCTTCATCTAAAGTCATTGCTCT
This sequence comes from uncultured Clostridia bacterium, assembly GCA_944388575.1. GTDB lineage: Bacteria > Bacillota > Clostridia > TANB77 > CAG-465 > CAG-465. The sequence goes on along the minus strand of CALXJF010000046.1, from coordinate 842 downwards.
TCTTCTTGTACTTTCTTTTACACTTTTGGGTTTAATCACACCAAACATTGGATTAACTTTTATAAATCCTGAATGATATAAATAATCAAATACTTGATTAAATTCTCCATATATCTTAGTAATAGTGGAGTTACTATAATCTTTAATAAGGGTATTTAGAAATTTTTGTATGTCTGTATCTTTTATTTTTTTAACTGACATTTTAGATATCTCACTTTTTTCAATATTTCTAATAGTACTACATATTCTTGTATATTGAGCTTCTCTAATGGTGTTTGAATTTAATTTTGCCAATGCTCTTGATTTCATAAATGCTGTAAGATTTATTTTGTGATTTTTTAAATAATTAGTTGTATCTCTTTCATACATTATAATATCTATAAAATCTTCTGCATCTTTTTTGGATTTGAAACTTTTTGTTTTTAATTTAATTTTTCCGTTTTCTTTAACCTTATATTGAGCATTCCATCTATTCCTTGTTTTATTGTAGAAAACAGAGCCTTCATTATTTCTTCTTTTCATTTTACCTCCTTTTAGCATAGGAGCTAGCATAGGTTCCTTTTTAATTTTATAATAAGATATATAAAAAAACAAATCTCATTAGTTAGAAAAGAGCAGAAAATGAAGTGCACCCCATATAGTGGACACTAAAAAAAGAGAGTTCTTTCATTCAGAGACTACATTAATTGTAGTCTCTATCTTTTAATTCTTGATATTTTTCTACCCATATAATCAGCGATTTCTTTCTTATAAATTGTAATTTTGAATCTAAATAATTCTTAAAAATTAATTTTAATCTTTCTTTCGAGTTAAGAAAATTCCAATAATTAATCCAATAAGGA
>CALXJF010000045.1 GCA_944388575.1 uncultured Clostridia bacterium | reverse complement strand
GCAAAATCATGGATATAGATATGCTATGTATAAAGGAATAGAGAAAAATCAAAATTATACGTGGCTGATTTGTGCTGCACAAAATATGAAAAATATAGTTACTAAGCTAACCAAAAATAAGAGAAACCCAGAAAATACTCCTCCAGATTTTCCTAATATAGCAAAAAATAAAATACTTAATGTAAATATCACATTTTTAATACTTATTTGTTTAAACCACAGAAAAAATTTCTGGGGTTTGTCAACAATCTGAGATTTACTTTAGTAAATCTGATATAATAAATCCTTTTGAAGAAAATTACGGAATGTTTTTAATAAATTTTATAAATGCAGATTTTTCTTCTTTTGAAAGTGCATATCTTACATATTTCTGTTTTTATGGAATGGGATTGCTTGAAGAATTTTGTAATAATATTCCAACAGTTCGTGCCTTTAACTCTGAACAAGACTTTAAAGATACATACAAAGTCATATTTAATCAATCAAAAATAAAATTGAAAGAATTGCAAAATACTATAAAATTATGCGTTAATTATACATATAACTTAAAAAGGCAAGATAAGTACAAGAATGCATCTTATCTTACTAAGTTTATTGCTTATTCAATTAATAAGAATCTGTTTAGATATACTACAAACATCAATGTTTATTATAATATCAACTATGCGTAAAAATAAATGATATAAAAGTTACAAATATTACACCTTTAGCCGTAAAAGATAAAATTGATGAGAGAATTATTAATCCAACTGAAAGTAATATATATAATAGCAACTATATTTCTAATTTGGTTTATTTGTCCTTGAATGAAATAGCAACAAATCCTAATGTTTCCATTGGAATTTGTAAAAATTGTGGTAAGTATTTTATATCTTATAAAAGTTCTCCAGAAAAATATTGCAGAATAACTTATTCCGAAAATGAAGAAATTTGTAAAGATATTGGTATTCAAGTAGCATATAAGAAAAAACAAAAACAAAATCCATGTTTATCACTTTATCGAAAAACATATCAAAAAAAACTAATGTATGCTAAACGCTCTGAAAATGAAAATACAAAGCACAAATTCAATAATTGGAAAAAACTTGCTAAAGAAAAAGTTAAAGAATTTAATAATAGTGTTATTAGTAAAAATGAATTGATTGGTTGAAAAACTCATAAATATACAATAACCTTTAGAATGTGTACTAAAGGTTATTTGCTTTTTATCATTTTCTATTCTTTCATTTCAAAGTCCGAAATTTTATATCCTAGTTCATTTAATTTAGAATATAATTTACTTATAGGCATTCCTAAAATATTATAATAATCTCCAACTATTTTATCTACAAAAATTGAGGTTTTCCCTGCAATAGAATAACCAGCTCTATTTAATAAATATTTTTCATTTTCTACATACCAAAAAATATCATCATCTGTAACATTTTTAAAAAATACTTCAGTAGTATCTGTAAAAGATATTTCTTTATCTTGATATAAATCTTTTATAGTAACACCTGTAACAGCATAATTTACTTTTCCACTCATCTTTTTTATGTTTTCAAAACCTTCCTCTTTGCTTTTAGATTTTTAAAATTTTTTATTATCCATATATATAATAGAATCTGCTGCTACTATAAGAGCTTTATCAGAAATTTGTGAGGCAACTGAATTAGCTTTATCTTTTGATAAATCTATTACATATTGCTCTGGATTAATACTATTACTGTGTTCTTCTAGTTTACTTGTTACAACTTCATATTTCCAACCAACCATATCAAAAATATCTTTTCTTATTTTAGAATTTGATGCTAAAATTAATTTCATTAAAATTACCTCCCATATTTTTTTATATTATATCATTTTTTATAAATAACCAAAACAATAAAATTGACAGTATCTTTGAAAATAATTATATTTTATACTACTTGAACTAATTTAACTAAATCTTCACTATTAAATTCCAATTTCAATACTCCTGGAGAATTTAGATTAATCATTTTTCCTCTAAACTCAAGTTGATTATTACTGTTTAAGTTACACCATTTCATTAATAAAAATTTGATAGAAGCACCGTGACTTACAATAGCTATTTTTTTTCCCGAGTTTTCAAAAAGAACACGATTAAAAGCTTTTTCCATTCTATTAGTTACTTCCATTCTACTTTCTCCGTCAACATTTTTTAAGCTTTCGTCTAACAATTGCTCTATTGTGAAAGAATTTTGTTTAGTTTTTCCCAACTCTTCTAATTTTTTTAAATCTCCGTAACTTTCTTTCATTAAAGCTTTCATCTATATTAATTTCTATATGATTTTGTTTTGCTATATACTTAGCAGTTGCAATAGCTCTAACATAATTACTAGACCATAGTATATCTATATTGTTCAATTCTTTTAACTTACTAATTTCTTGTGCCTTTTTTTCTCCTTCTACAGATAATATTATTTTTTCATTACTTATTTGGCTTTCTTCGTTCCCTACAATTTTATTCTCTATTTTTAATTGTTCAGAATGTCTTATTAAATATACCTGTGTTAAATTCTTCATTAATATCAACCTCCAAGATTATTATATCAAAAAAAATTATCCTATACAATTGTACAGGATAATCTCTACTTTATTTTTTTATTATTTCTACATCTCCTTCATATTGTTGAATCGCTTTACTTAGCTCAGAAGCTTGGATATCTCTATCTGCTTCAATCAATATTTTAGGTCTTTTTGAGAAACTATTACAATACTTTAGTGCATATATAAGAGCATCTGAATTTCCTGTATAATCAAACTTAATTGATGTGCTGTTACTTTTATATGCTCTCACAAGCTTTTCTTCAATTTCTACTGGCTTAAGCCTCCTTCCATTCTCTTCCAATAAAATAATTTCAGTATGCTGTGGAAAAAGTTTATACTTAAAATAAATTTTATTACCTTCTCCACCTTCTCTCTTCTTTAACTCGTATATATCAAATCCCATTTTTATTGCTAATATTAGCATATGAGGTCTGATATTACTACTTGCCACAGTCACAGATAAATATTTTTTTCCCCTTGCAAGTTCTATCAAGTTTTCAAAGAAAATCTGAGTTATTCCTTTCCCTTGAAACTTCGGTAAAACACCCCCATACCAAGCATACATATTTTTTTCTTGATTCTGGTCAACTATAATACTATAGCCAATCAAATCCGAATCCTCTTCATATACAAAAATGTATAACTTATTAGTTTTACATTTTTTGTAGTAACTTGGAATAGGAAAAGCTTTACCAAAAATTTCTGCATGTAATGGAATTATGGTATTTATGTCTTGAATTTCCTTTATTATCATTAAACCATCTCCTTAATGTTTTTCAGTTTATGACTCATCATCAATATTTGTTTTATGCCATCATGTTCAGGTCGATTTACTGTTGTTTCAATGATAATAGGAACTATCAGACCATTCTCTACAATGAATTTCAATGCATTATCTAAATCTATTATACCTTCTCCTAATTGTAAATGGTCTGTGCCTAAATAATCATGAATGTGAATTTGTTTAACCATAGATAAAATACATGACATTTTTGCTAATTGTACCAAACAGCGTCTTTGTGTGATTCCCTCCTTATGAGCTCCAAATAACAAATGTCCAATATCTAAGCATATTCCTACATTTGTAATTTCTTGTTTACACAATGAAGCACATAATTCATCAATTTGCATTAAATACTTATAATTGTTACTATCAGTTTTCTCATTTTCAAGTAACAATATATAGTTTTTAGGTAAATTCATTGAAATACTCAAAATATATTTTAAATATTTATGAAAATTACCATATGGAATATGTGTTATTAGATGAACTTTTTTTGTGCTTCTATAATGCTGTAACATTTTTATCATATTTTTTGTTTCAGCATATGATTGTGCATTAGATAAAACATCTTTCGAAAGATGCAAAGAATATTTTCCACTTGCTAATCTTTCGGAGGATTCAAGTAATACGTGTATTTTACCAGAAGATATAATATTATCTGTAACCTTTATTTCATATCTATCGAATCTGTTTAGAAACTCAATTACAACTTTTACTATATCTTCTGGCTCGACATTATCAAATTTCATTCTGAAACCTATTGAATATTCTTCCATCTCAATACCCTTTTGATTTAAGGAATTTTATCAAATCCTTTTTTGTATATTTAGGATTCAGTCCATCAACATTGATAAAAGAATTATATACTTTTTGTGTCTGCTCTGGAAGCAATACAATAAGTTCTTTGTGAATTCTTGGTAACAAATAACAAGCTCCTGGATCAGCATCCTTAATATCTCCTGTTAAGAATTTCGCACGCGATCTACAACCACTATTGCATACCAAACAGTATTTACAGTTTGAGCAATAGTCTAAATCCTGCATAGTCAACTCATTCTCAATAACACTATTTTGACTTAATATAGTTTTCTCAACATCAAAACTATTTTTTCTAAAATCGAAAATAGCATTATGAAAATACTGACATAGAGTTGCTACACCATTACTTCTAATTGATAACTGATGATCTGCTACATAGTCACATGGCGAAGATAACATTCTTAGTTCCAGAGCTTTTTGGACATCCACTTTTCCTTCTTCATACTGCATTCTTAGCATCATTGTCCTGAAGATATTGTTTATTTCAATATCTAAGGTATCCTGTAAACCATTTTTTAAGTAATGCTCTAATATTTTCTTAGTAGATTCAATTAGGTTATCATAGTAAGTATCAAAACTAAATTTGTTCTTATTTTCTGTAATACCTCCTTGATATCCCAAATCGAACACTCTCCATCTTTTTGCTCCAACATCCAATGTTTTTAAATACACATCAAACAATTGTGTAACATTTGTTGGAGAGCAAACGGTATGAATACAGACTTCAATATTAGATACATTTCTTATCATTTTAGCAACATTCCAAATTTCGTTTGGATTTGCTGTAGAACGCAAACCTGACACTTCTCCGAGCTCATCAATGCTAAGACGAATTCGTTTTAGTCCTGAAGCCTCAAGTTTTCTTACTAGGTCTGCTGTGAGTAATGTACCATTTGATACAAGGTCTGCTTTAATTCCCAATTTACTTATTTGTTCAATAATTCTACAAATATCTTTGTTTACTAAAGGCTCTCCACCTGTGAGAAGGATTTTGTTTATTGGATATCGTTGTTTGATATTCCGTATCAACTGTAAGATTTCTTCTGTTGTCATGTCATCTTTCCTATTGCTATATTCAGAATTATGACAATATTCACATTTCAAATTACATTGTGAAGTTACTTCTAACCGTATTGATGAATAATTTCTCATTTTTATACCTCCTTGAAGTTAAATGGTTAATAATATCGACAATGGCTAATTTGAGTTTCAAATTAGCCATTGTTTTCCGTTTAGTTACCAGCTGTTCTCATATCCATGATGCTTTCCTCCTATTACATATTATTTATTAGAAAATTGTGCAAGCACAACTCTAATATCAATTATGTATGGTTACAATAAAATAAAGTAGCATAGTAGGATTTTTCCCACCAGCATTACGACATAATAATATCGTAATATAATTATATCTTTTACATTTAAAATTATACTACAATATTCTGATTATGTCAACGCCTTTAGTGTATTTATAAGTACAACTTTAATTTATCGCTAAAGTTGATGCCACATTTTTATTAAAATAGATATACTCTTATCCTATTTTACTTAAAATTTTTATCTCTATTTTTTATTTTGTTTTTATTTTCTTGACTAATTTCTTTAATACTATCTTTTATTATAAAAGTTCTATTTTCAATAAAATCACATAGTTTTTTGTATTTAACTCATTAATTTTTGTGGCTAGTTTTTGAATTTCGGAGCAAATAAACTGTCTTTCTTCATTAGTTTTAATTCTTTTATGCTTTTTACATAAATTTTCTCTTGATCCTTTTAATTCAACTACTTTATTTATAGCTGAAGATTTATATTCTTTTACTTCAGTAAGTGTAGTTATATTATATTTTGCTAAAAATTTTGCAGAATTTGAATAACTATCCATTTTCTTGATTTCTTCTTTCATAGCTTTTGAATATTTAGGGGGACATTTTTGTTTTGGAAACACCTTTAATAAATAACAATAGTATAAATATAATGCTCGTAATCCTTTAGCCTTTTGTTTATGCCTTATAGCCGTTTTATTTTTTCTCTTATATCTTCCTATTAAAGTGTGCACTTCTGGAAAAGGTACTTTAAAAGATACAGTGTGTTTTATTCTAAATAAAATACTCTCTTTTGAATATTCCTCTCCAAAAGTTCTTTCTACTCTGACATATCTTTTGTACGGTGGCTTTCTAATACTCTTTTTATTACTTGAATGTTCTAATTCATAACCCATTTTAGTTAATATTTTTGTAAAATCATTATAGTTACTTGCTTGTGATATTGCATAATCAATATCTGTACGAAC
>CALXJF010000044.1 GCA_944388575.1 uncultured Clostridia bacterium | reverse complement strand
ATAATTACATTTTTTATTATGTATACCATATTTTTATGTATAAATATGGTACTGTTTTTATGCTCTTTTTTTTATCGGATTGTGTAATACTACATAATCTAATATCTTTTCTTTTAGATATAATTCCTATTATATTAAAAAAGGATATAAAATAACAACCAAATGTTATATCTTATATCCTTTAAAATTATATATTCATACGACTTACCTAACCAATTTTGAATATTTTCTCTTTGTAGCCATTCCACCTCTTATATGTCTTTCAGACTTATTCTTATCAAGAATTTTTCTAACTTTAAAATATAAAGTAGCATCTATCATAGGCAAACGCTTTACCATATGATTATGAATTGTTGATTTAGGTATACTGGTTCTTTTAGCCGTTTCCCTAATAGTTAAATTTTCAGCTATTAAAATACCAGCCTCACTAATAATTCTCCGTTCAAGTTCATTCACACTTAACATTTTAATATCACCCCTTAAATTTAATTGATGTTTTTTTACTACATTTATATTATATACTATTATTTAGTATTAAATAAATACTTAGACAAAAAAATATTAAATTTTACCATATATTATTTTTAATTCTTAAATATACTTCTTCATCTAATAAATTTAAAGCCCAAAATAAATCCCAAATATTTTTTGTACCAAGCCATGGAGCATTTATTCCTTTCCACTCCTTAGTAGCCGCTATATTTCTTCCCGTTGGATTCATAAAAACGAAACAGATATCTGGATTATTAGTACATCCTCCATTATATATAGAATTCAGACTTGGATCACCGTACTTTAATTGTAATTCATCATATTTAACTTTTAAATCTTCTAAATTCATTCTTTCCTCCATCAAATATACTTAAATTCTACCATAGTTTTATAATATTCTCAATATTTAATTTTTGATATATAATTAGAAAATAAATTTTTATTTATACAATAAAATATTTTTATTAACAAAAATACAAAATTGAGAAAACTACTAAAAGACTATTCATCTTTTTTAGTTTTCTCAACTTGAATTAATGATAACATATTAAAAGATATTATCTATCATATGTTACATATACATTATATCCTACCCCAATTGGTAATTTTACCTCCTCCAATCCTATTATATCTATATTTTGCTTTCCTATCAATTTTAAATTCTTTATAGCAAGATACTTTGCCCGTCTTTTTGAAGAGGCATAAATTTTTATAACATCTTTTGTCAGCATAAAGCCATCCTCCTTACAATTATGTATTTTGTTTTCTATTAAATTTATTAATATTATATCAAATATCCCACCAAAAAGTCAACAAAATCGTCTTGTTTTATGTAAATTGTTTTTGTATAATTATTAATATTCAAATAGTAAACATCAAAAATATTATTAGTTGCTACTTTGGATGTTATGAAATTATAGAGAACGCTACGTTGTACTACTTGCACAAAATGTTCTTAGAGTATAAACTCACTAATAAAAGACATTTCTATGTCGATAATAGTGAGTTTACACATCTAATAGTCTAATAATTTTAAAATTGCATTTACATATAATTTAACTTGTAATAATAACTCCTCAATATCAACAAACTCATTTTCTTTATGTATATGATTATCTTTATTTTGAAACTTACATCCAAAAGCAATACAATTTTTAAAACTTTTGGCATATGTACCACCACCAGTTGTTATCGGTTTAGATGTATAATCTCCTGTTACTTCTTGATACACATTTAGTAATGTTTTTACTAATTTTGAATTTAAATCAAAAAAAGTTGTTTCACTATATTTATTTACTACTATATCCACCTCTTCATCCTTTACATCTTTTAATTTTTTTACTACTTCTTTACTATCCAAAGTCACAGGTACTCTTATATCAATATCTCCAACAATACTACCATTTTCTGTACCTATTTTACCATTAACACAAGTTAAAACTCCATAATCATCCTGACATTCTATTAAAAAACCTTTTCCGTCACACTCATTATTAAATCTTTTTAAATAATAATCAATAAAATAATCTTCAAGACCAGCTTCTTTTAGTCCTTTAATTGCATAATATATAGCACTTTTTCCAAGCCTTGGATTACTTGCATGAGCAGCAACCCCCTTTACAATTATTGTGTCCATATTATCTATACTTTCAACATTATACTCAGTATTAGTATTTTCAAAAAAATTCTTTAACGCCTTTTCATTATACATACCAGATTTTACTTTTATCATACATTCATCTGCTACTGCATTAGCCACTGTACCTCCAGAAATATCAATAATAGCACTACTTTTAGTTTTAAATTTAGCCCTAATATGACCTTTTTCTCCATAAAGAAGAGGAAAGTCACCATCAGGAGTAAATCCTACTTTAAAATCTCCTTCTTTTAATAAATAATATTTCATACAATCAGAGCCTGTTTCCTCAGCACATCCTAATATTAATCTTATCCTTTTATTTAATGGAATTTTCATATCTTTTATAATTTTTAATGCTATCATACTAGCAACTGCAGCTCCTTTATCATCACTTGTTCCTCTTCCATATATCTTTCCTTCCTTTACTACAGCTTTAAAAGGATCTGTTTTCCAATTATCTCCCGCAGGTACAACATCTAAATGAGCTACAATTGCAATTATTTCCTCACCACTTCCAATTTCAGCATATCCACAATAGTTATCTAAATTCTTAGTATAAAATCCATAGTCTTTAGCCATATCTAAAGCTCTATTTAGACATTTGGCATTTTCTTCACCAAAAGGAATTCCTGCTTTTCTTTCACATTGAACACTTTTAAAAGAAACTAACTCAGATAATTTGTCTATTATATCCACCTTATAATTTAAAATTGCATTATCAATATCCATATTTTCACCTCAACAAAATAGTACCATAATTTTACAAAAAAATAAAGCATATAGCTATATTTAAAACTACATACTTTATTTTTAACACTATTCTTCAACTTTTACAAACATATCCTTACCCACTCCACATAATGGACATGTCCAATCATCCGGTAAATCTTCAAACTTTGTTTCCTCTACTGCGTCATCATAAATATAGCCACAAACAGTACACTCATACTTCATATAATTCACCCCCTTAAATTATTTATACAATTCATCAACTAATCTTTCAAATTCTTTTATATTATCTTCATCTAATTTAGATTTTATAGTTATAATATTCTTATACACTTCTATATCTTTCATTTTACTAATGATATCTAGCATACATTTAGCCGCTGATGGAGCCCAAGTACCATTTTCAATAATTCCCACTTTTCTATTTTGATAATTTCTACTTTTAAGTGCATTTAAAAAATGTTCCATTGGAGGAAAAATTTCTGCATTATAACTAGAAGCTGCAATAACCATTTTATCATATCTAAAAGCATCTTCAACTACTTCAAACAAATCTTCAGTAACTAGGTTTCTTAATATAACTTTTTTATTTCCTTTATTCTCAAGCATTTTTTCTAATTTTTTAACAGCTTCTTCTGTATTCCCATGTATTGATGCATAAGCAATTAAAATTCCTTCATCTTCTGATTTATAACTACTCCAAATATCATACTTATTAATATAATACTCTAAATTATCTTTTAAAACTGGTCCATGCAATGGACATATCTGCTTTACATCTATATTTGAAAGTTTCTTTAATAAATTTTGAACTTGCATTCCATACTTACCAACTATTCCAAAATAATATCTTCTTGCTTCACAAGTCCAGTTTTCATCTACATCTAAAGTTCCAAATTTCCCAAATGCATCAGCACTAAATAATATTTTTTCTGTTTCTTCATATGTAACCATAACTTCTGGCCAATGTACCATAGGAGCCATAATAAATTTTAAAGTATGTTTACCAATATTTAAAGTGTCACCTTCTTTTACTACTATAGCTCTTTCTTCTATATTATTAATACTAAAAAACTGTTTTATAAATTTAAAAGTCATACTATTTCCAATAATTTTCATATCAGGGTATTTATCAGAAAGTGACTTAATATTATATCCATGATCTGGTTCTAAATGAGAAACTATTAAATAGTCAATATTTTCTCCATTTAAATTATTATTAATATTTTCATACCATTTTTCTGTAACAACTTTGTCCACTGTATCTATAATTACATTTTTTTCATCTTGAATTAAGTATGAATTATACGCCATACCATGAGGTACTACATACTGACTTTCAAATAAAGTAATATTTTTATCATTAACACCAATGTTTTTAATCGTCTCAGTTACTTTTATATTATCCATTTTACTTCCTCCTATAAACTACTAATAAATCTATCAAATAAATTTATACTATTTTTATCATTTGGCAATGATTCTGGATGCCACTGTACACCAAGGAAAAATTTTTTATTTTTATCTTCAATTTCTTCTATTATATTATCTTCACTATATGCACCAACATTAAAATCCGTAAACGGTATATAATTAGTATGCCTACTATTTACTAAAATCTCATTTTTTTGTACTATATCAAATAATAGACTCTCTTTATTTATTTTAAGCTTATGAACATATTCACTAGTATTATTGTGTTTTGCATTATCAAACTTAGATATAACCTCACCGTTATATGCCTTAGCCATAATCTGCATTCCAAGACAAATTCCTAGTACAGGTCTGTCAATTTCATATAAATATTTAATAACTTCATAATCTATCTGAGCAGTTCCAGCTCCACCAGGAAAAACTACTCCATCACATTCATCTACTATACTTTTTAGTTTTTTAAACTCAACATCCTGGTGTTCAAAATCAATAGGTATAGCTATTATACTTACATTATATCTTCTTAAAAAATCAAATAAATCATATCTAAAACCACATAATGGAATGTCAGGACCATGATTATATTTCCACTTTCTCATTATTATTCCAACTTTTTTCACATTATCCCCCAGAAAAAATAATTATTTCATAAATTCAATATATCATATTTTAAACAAATTAACAATATATATAATCAAATTTTTCATAACAAAAAGATAAAGCAACAAAAATTACTTTATCTTTTTATACCTTACTTTACACTTATATTTATTATAACTTTCATTGTAATTAGTTACCTTATATATATATTTATACCAGCTATATAAATATATAGTAACAGTCATAGGAAATATAATCACTACATTTTTATTATACCCTATTGCTTGTTTAAAATTCAAGTGCACAATACTAAGAAATGCACGTGTCATACCACAATTAAAGCATTCTTTCCCAGTAATATTTTTAAATAAACATATAGAAAAATTATTATCATTTATAGGTATAAGAAATAATATTAAAAAAAATACTATATTAATTATATAGAATAATAATAACCTGTTAAGAATTCTTAATCTCATTTCCATTTGCATCAGTAAATTTTCCAACAATAATTAAAATTAAATCTATTAAAGTCCAAATACCACATCCACCTACTGTTAATATAGATAATATACCTGTACCCACTTTTCCAACATAAAATCTATGTACTCCAAGTGGACCGAAAAAAAGACATAATAATAATGTAGCTATCCAACTCTTTTCACTGTTCACATTAACACCTCCCTAAAAAAAGTATAGCACTTTTTGTCTTTTTTTGTAAATAAATATTTACTTTTTCAATAATAACGAATAAACATAAAAAAACTCCTCCAAATTTTACTTTGGAGGACAAACTCATCAATATATTATTTATTTGTATCTACAAAAATCTTTTCATAAGGTTTAACATATCCTAAACTCTCTCTTGCCACATCTTCAATATACTCATCAGTCTCAATATTTGTTTTTTGATCTTTATAATAACTTACTAATTTATTTTTAGATTCAATATCATTTTTATACGTTTCTATTTTAGAATTGTAATTATTTATTTGAATTTGTTGATCACAAAAAGTATACACAAAATAAACAACAAAGCAAAAAACAATCACATTAAATAAACTTATCTTTTTTCTTAATTTTCTCTTTACTACTTTCTTATCAGCATTATACGCTTTCCTCATTATTTATACCTTCTTTTATTTTTTTATCTTTAGTTTTAAACTTTATGTTTTTGAATAAATTCTGAATTAATGTTACCACATAAAAAAACTTTTTGCAACATTTTTTTGTCATTTTTTTTATAAAAATACAAATTTTCACAATTATATACAAAGTTAAGTTTATAGGTAAAAAAATAAATTCAAAAATAGCTTTAGCAGTTCTAAATAAAAAACTATATAATTTTATTATATATTTACTAAAAAATATATAATATATAACACATCCAAGAACAATAGCAAAAAATATATATAATCTCATGCTAGAATCCAAGATATTAATTACACCTAAAATAATGATACTTGTAGAAATAAAAAAATATATTATATCCTGAATTATAACTACAAAAGCTGTGGTCTTTTTTAATAATCTATATGTTCTAAAAAAATCAAATATTATAGCTATTAATATACCAATTAAAAAGAAACCAATAAAATCAAATAACTGTGTTGTTATTAGCATGACTTTATACCTGCTTCCTATTTAAATATTTTATTCATAAATCCGGATTTCTTTGCTTGATTTGTATCACTATATGCAACTGCAATTATTTGACCTTCTACTATTAGTTCATTATTATCTAAATTTAATTTATTCATTTTTAAGTCATCACCTTTTATTGTTAAAATTCCTAAATCAGTTTGTGCAAGCACAAGTTCATCATCGAAACTATGTATATCTATTACTCCAGTAACAGATATTTTTTCTCGATTTTCCATTATTATATTTTGATTTGTAACTATTTTAGAAACTTTTTTATCTTCCATTTACTTCACCTCTTTATTTTATCTATTGTTTATCTATTTATTATATATTCACACAATAATACATTTATTACTAATTTGTCCAAAATATACAAAAATAGCTACAAAATATAAAAGAGAAACAATCAATAATCAATTTGACTGTTTCTCTTTATATTTATTCTTTATTCTTTTTTAAAACAATATCTGCCCAACGATTTCTCTTTCTTACAAAGAAAAATATAAATACTCCTATACCGACAATCCAGAAAATCCAAAAAACAATTAAAAATATTTTTGCTTCTTTTTCAATAGATAAAAGTAGTTCATCAATATTTTTATTATATACTGATATTCTTTTGGTTTCAACACCAGATATATCATTGTCAGCAAGTTTAGCAAATATAGTTCCTGAAACTTCTGCTGGAACGACATTATATAAATATCTCACATCTCCAACAGAATTAAAAATAGTACTTTCTTCATAGAGATAGTTTCCTCTTATCCTATTTTTATAAGCTGAATCTACACTCTCTTCTCCTAAATTCAATCTGTGACGAAATTCAGAATAATCAAATTTTGATGAATCAAAAACTATGCCCATAAATGTAACTTTTTGATTATAATATTCATCAGCTCCAACTCTATCCCATTCTTTATAAGTTTCAACTTTTGTTTTTTTGTTACCAAAAGAATCTTCATATTGTTTTATTCTAGTTTTTAAAGTATAACGCTCTTTTACTTTTTCAACATACATATATCCATATTTTAGTTCATCTAAAAAAACGTTATCCACTGCCTTAAAAGTTCCATTTACTAGTGAATTTCCAACATTTGTTCTCATTGAATACTCAAAAAGAGCTTGTTCATCACTAGAAAATCTCATAGCATTTTCATACTTTTCATTATTACTTTCTATAGAATTAACTACTAAGTTTGATATAACTATTCCAACTAATATAAACAGTAATACAATTATAACAGAAGCTAATATTTCCCCTAAAGTAACTTCATGCTCTCTACAATATCGATTATACATGTATTTCTCCTTAATCCCAGTTTATTTGTGGCATATCTTGATTATCACCTAAGCTTGCTGATAGCCTTTCAAATTCCACTTTTTCATATCCAGTTTTTGAAATAAAAAATCTCCAAAACGGATCTCTTAGAGTATTTTCATAATCTCTTATACATTTATTATATGTATTTCTGTGTGTTTCAATATTTCGATTACAAATTGTAACCTCATTCATATAATCCTTATACAAATCACTAGATTTAAGCTCAGGATAGTTTTCTTGAATTACATTTACTACCGCACTAATATTTAAATTTGCTTCTTCAAAATTTGCATCCTCGATATTTTTTCTAGCATCTGCTATTAAAGATGTAACTTGAAGTTCAATTTTACTATATGATTTAACTGAATCTGCTAAAGTCTGCAGTGAGTCAACTCTAGTTCTTTCTGAAACTTTAATATCTTCAAGAGCATTTTGAACTTTTGTTTCAGCATTAATCGCTTTTTTCTCAGCGACAAATTTAAATACTGAAAAAATACCTATAAAACATAAAATTATAGCAACTACAAAAGCTACTAACTTAATAATACCTGTACTATTTTTTGCTACATTCATAATTAATTCCTCCTATTTTTTATTAAAAAAATATTATATTTTTAAACATTATTATTATAACATTTATTTTACATTATGTCAATTGCAGCACCTTCACATCTTTTTAGATTTCAAAAATACAAGAAAAGTAACTAAAGTTACATCCCTTCGGGGGTACAAATTAAAAGTCTAACTCAAATTGTTAGGCTTTTTTCT
>CALXJF010000043.1 GCA_944388575.1 uncultured Clostridia bacterium | reverse complement strand
TTTGTTATGCCATAAATTATCTTAAATAATTTTTTAAAATTTTTCTTAAAAAACTATTGACATTTTATAGTTGGTCTTTTTTATTATTATATTATATTGTTTATAAAATTACAAATGTTTTTTTATAATATACAAAATAAAACAATATTGTAAACATTTCTATGCCATTATAGAATATTTAACATTTATTTTTATATATAATATTTATTTTGTGTGATAAATCTTAATTTTTTTACAATGCCTTATACGAATTTAATCAATCCCCCTACAAAATAAAAATCACGAAGAATATCATTAACCTATTCTTTAGAAAAGACATATAAAAGATTGTAATTATTAATATTATAAACTTTAATCTATTAAAGAAATAATTGTTATAAAATATTATATTTTCATCTATTTTAAACATAAAGACTTTCAAAAAAACTTTGAAAGCCTTTATGTTTTTATTATTTATTTATCCTATTAATTATTTCTCTAGCTACAAGAATTCCACTTGCTCCTGCTTGAGATAATCCCCTTGTAACACCTGCACCATCTCCTATTGCAAATAGATTTTTACACTTTGTCTCAAGTGACGAAGTAAGGTACTTAGGTCTAGCACTATAATATTTTACTTCTACTCCATATAGTAATGTATCATTATTGGCTGTACCAGGAGCTATTTTATCAAGTTTTTCAATCATCTCAATAATATCAGTTAGTTGATTATATTGCAAAACATAGCCTAAATCTCCAGGAGTTGCAGATTCTAGCGTCGGTCTGGTAAAACTTGCTTTTAGTCGCTTTTCATTTGTTCTTCTCCCCTTCTTTAAGTCTCCATATCTTTGAACAATTATACCATTTCCAAGCAAATTAGAAAATGAAGCTGTTCTTTTACCATATTGATAAGGATCCTTAAAAGGTTCAGTAAATTTTGTACTTACAAGAATTGCAAAGTTAGTATTTGGACTTCCTAAAGACTTATTAGCAAAACTATGTCCATTAACTGTAATTGTACCATCTGTATTTTCATAAACAACATATCCAGATGGATTCATACAAAATGTACGTACAGCATTTCCTCTACTTGAAATATACTTTAATTTTGCCTCATAAACATTTGCTGTTATATGTTCAAAAATCTGATTTGGTAACTCTACTCTTACACCAAGATCAATCTGATTATTCTCCATTTCAATATTTAATGTTTCTTTACACAAATTTGAAAACCATTCTGAACCAGATCTACCAGGTGCAACTATAACATATTTAGAAACTATATTAAAATCACATAAGGAATGAGTAGATGTACATAACAAATTATAACAATTCACACCAGGCTTTATATTTTTAACTTCAGTATCACATAATATATCAATTCTATCTTTTAAATATTCATATAACTTACATAGTATGTTAAAATTATTCTCTGTTCCAAGATGCTTAACTTTTGCATGTAATAAATGTAAATCATACTTTAAAGCTTCTCTTTCAATAGCTTTTGCCTCTTTAGTCTCTGTTGAATATACATCATCAGTTGCACCAAATTTCATATTAATTTCGTCGACATACTTTATAAGCTTTAATACTTTTTCAGAATCAATATAATCTGTTAACCAGCCTCCAAACTCAGTAGTTATATTATACTTACCATCAGAAAAGCCACCAGCCCCACCAAAGCCGTTCATAATACTACATTTTTTACAGTTTTGACATTTATTTTTTGTATTTTTTATAGGGCATGTTCTTTTAGATATCTCATTTCCTTTGTCAAATAATATAACCCGTAAATCAGTCTTTTGTGATAGTTCATATGCTGCGCATATTCCAGCAATTCCAGCGCCTATAATTGCAACATCATATTCTTTATTTTGCATATACTTACTTCCTTTCCTAAATTATTATAAAGATTGTAAACAAACTTCATTACTATTATAACATCTATGTCAAATCAGATCTATTTCTAATTTGCTCAGTTATTTTTCTCCAAGTATTACATCCAACAATTCCATCCTGAGTAAGTCTATTAGCCTTTTGATAATGTAATACAGCATTTTTAGTATTCTTACCAAAAACTCCATCAATTGTTCCAGCATTATATCCCAAAGTATTTAATGCATCTTGTAATACAGCAACATATACACCTTTACTGCCTTGCTTTACTAATGGATACCCTCCGTGTTGGACATGCTGGGTTTTTATCCCTTTTATCCACATGGACCCAAGTTGGAGTTAAACTTGCCGGTTCAACATATGTAAACATTTTGTTTTTTATTGCTAAATTGCGAATTTTATCTCTTTCAAGCTTTGGCATACCTTGGGCTATATCAAAAGCTTGACCAGCATAATGTTGACTCATTCCCGCATGTCCACCTTCACCTATTCTTTTAAAAGCATATCCTACTTTTATAGGCTTCCCATACAAATTTCTTAACTTATTAAAAGCTTCTATTGCACGTCTATCGGTCCATAATACATCTGATTTTGAAGATCCCCTAAACTCTTTAACAGTTAAATATCTATCTTTAGAATATGGCATAGGATCATTTAAATTCCTATCATACTTTTCCATTTTATTAGTCAAATGATTATATACTAATATCCTCAAAGAATTCACCACCTTCCTAGTTTATTATATGAAACAAAAAAATATTTGTTTGACATTTTTCTACATTTTATATATAATGGTTTTAGGTGAATTTTCATGCAATTCCAAATATTATTTTTATATTTTTTTATATATAGTGTCCTTGGTTGGATAGCAGAAATTTTTTATTGTAGATTATGCTCAGGTAGATTTACTAACAGAGGTTTTTTGAATGGACCTTACTGTCCAATATATGGATTTGGTGCTGTTATAATTATATTTTTTCTAGAACCTTTCAAATATAATGCTATCTTAGTATTCATACTAGGTATGATACTTACTTCTTTACTTGAATATGTAACTAGTTTTCTAATGGAAAAAATTTTTAATGCCAAATGGTGGGATTATTCGAATATGAAATTTAACATCAATGGTCGAATTTGTCTTCTAAATTCAACTGAGTTTGCAGTATTAGGTTTAATTATTACATATATAATACATCCTCAAATTGTAAAAATTATAGGATTAATTAAAACTAACTATTTAAATACTTTATCAGAAATACTACTATGTATTCTTGTCCTAGACTTTACTGTAACATTATATACTATTTTAAATTTAAAAGCTAAATTAAAACAGATAAAACTAATTACAGATGAAATTATAGAAAATAAAAGAAACAAACTACAAAATATTGATATAAATAAAAGTTTAGAAAAAATAAAAGATGATATCGTCTTAAAAACCACTGTATTTCACAATAGAATCATAGAGGCATTTCCAAATATCGAATTTAAAAAGCAAAATCAGCAACTAACTGAATTAAAATTAAAACTTCATGAAAAATTAAAAAATAAAATAAACAATCACAAAAAGTAGCTAGAGATGTTACATCTCCAGCTACTTTTTAATCATAATATTCCATTTGATATCCAATTATATCTATAGTATCGCCTTCTTCTAAACCTAATTCTTTTAATTTTTCCATTACTCCCATATTCTTTAAACATCTTTGCATATAAGATCTTGATTCGGTATCAAATATATTAACTTTACTCATCAATCTTTCAATAGGAGCACCAAAAACTTTAAAGCAATTATCTTCTTTTTTTACAAACCATTCTTGATCTATATACTCATCTTCATCGTTATATGTTTCATCTATCTCAACAACAGCTTCTTTTGGAATATTCTTTAATTCTTTGGCAATATACTCAATTAGTTCTTCTAATCCTTGTTTGGTAACAGCAGAAACTTTAAAAATTGGCATTGAATTTTTTTTGCATTCTTCTTCTAATTCTTCGAGCAATTTATTATCAATTAAGCAATCCATTTTGTTAGCTACTACTATTTGTTTTTTAGACGCCAATTTTAAACTATAATTTTTCAACTCACTATTTATTTTTCTAAAGTCTTCTACAGGTACCCTTCCTTCACTTCCAGAAATATCAACAACATGAAGTAATAGTCTTGTTCTTTCAACATGCTTTAAAAATTTTAATCCTAAGCCTACACCTTCACTTGCCCCTTCAATAATACCTGGTATATCAGCCATTACAAAAGCATCACCAGATTTTGATTTTACCACACCAAGAGCTGGTTCAAGTGTTGTAAAATGATAATTCGCTATTTTAGGTTTAGCAGACGAAACAGTAGAAATTATAGTAGACTTTCCCACATTAGGAAAACCAATAAGTCCAACATCTGCTAACATTTTAAGCTCTAACTCAATATTTTTAGTTACTCCTTTTTGCCCCATTTCTGCAAAATTTGGAACCTGTCTTGTAGGAGTGGCAAAATGTTGATTACCTCTTCCACCTCGACCACCTTTAGCTATCAAAAATTCTTGATTATCTTCAGAAAGGTCCACTACTATTACATTTTTATCTATATCTTTTACTATAGTTCCTTTAGGTACATCAATATATAAATCTTTTCCTGATTTACCAGTACATCTTGCTCCTTCTCCATTTTTTCCGTTTTCTGCTTTAAAAACTTTTCTATATTTAAAATCAAGTAATGTACTAGTGTTATTACTAACCCTAAGTATTACATTGCCACCTCGACCACCGTCTCCACCATCTGGTCCACCATTTGCAACATACTTTTCTCTTCTAAAGCTCATAGCACCATTTCCACCATCACCAGATTTTACACTAATTTTTACAAAATCTATAACCACTTTTTTTATCTCCTTAATTTTTAAAATAATCTATTTTCATAGCTTCTTTAACTTTTTTCATTGTTTCTTTTGCTTTACTTCTTGCTCTTTTTGTCCCTTTTATTAATATCTCATCAACAAGATCCATATGTTCTTCATAATATTTCCTTTTCTCCCTAATTGGTTCAAGATATCTATTTATATTAGATGCTAATTGCTTTTTACAAGCAACGCATCCCCTACTTCCGGATCTACACTCATCAAAAACTATCTCTTTTTCATCTCCACTAAATAAATTATGATAATAACCAACCATACAAACATCTGGATTAGCTTTATCATCTTTTCTTATCTTAGTTTTATCAGTAACAGCATTCATAACTTTTCTTTCTATTTCCTCTTTAGTGTCACTTAAATAGATTGCATTTCCTAAACTTTTTCCCATTTTAGCATTTCCATCTAACCCCTTTACTCTTGGAAATTTTCCTACCAAAGCTTCCGGTTCAACTAAAATATCACCATATGTACTATTAAACTTCCTTACAATTTCTCTTGTTTGTTCTATCATTGGAAATTGATCTTCTCCTACAGGAACAATATGTGCACCAAATATAGCTATGTCAGCCGCTTGACTTACTGGGTATCCTAAAAACCCATATGTTATACTTTCTCCATCATTCCCAAATAGTTCCTTTTTTTGAGCAATCTCAGTCTTAACAGTTGGATTTCTTTGTAATCTTGATACCGTTACTAAATTCGAAAAAAATACCGTTAATTCTGCAACTTCTGGTATCATAGATTGAATATATATAGTACTCTTATTTGGATCTATACCGCAAGCTAAATAATCTAATACTAATTCTCTTATACTATTTCTAACCTTATCAGAATTATTAAAATTATCTGTTAACGCTTGAACATCTGCAATTAATATATATTGTTCATATTCATCTTGTAATTTAACTCTATTTTGTAAAGAACCAAAATAGTGCCCTATATGTAACTTACCAGTTGGTCTATCACCAGTTAATATTATCTTTTTATCATTCATTTTTATCACCTACTAAACATACTACATATATTATATACTAATTATGTCAAAAAAGCTAGTTTTTTAGTTTTAGTTTGCAATATTTTCTATATATTAATTTACAAATTAAAATAAACTATGGTATAATTTAAATAATAAAGGATGAAAGTATATGAATAATGAAAGAAATACTAATCTAAGAATAAATTCATTGTATACAATATACCAAATTTGTAAAAAAATTTCTGCCATAGATTTAGAGTTTTCTGCTTCAAATTATAAAACAATTCAACTAGAAAAAATTTATGAAAAAATAATTTTACATATTGGAAGCTTTAATAGATTAACAGACGGAGATATATTTAATAATCTTCAAGAATTAGACATTTCAATTCTAGCTTCCATTGCTAGAAATATAATGGATTTATCAACCGCATATTATTATTACGGTGAACCAAATATTAATAAAAATGAAGTTAAACTTAGATTTTTGGGGAGTGAATTAAATTATAATACTAATGTCTTAAATATATTTGAAAAAATAGATGTAGAAAAAAACTCATTTTTATATGATATTATAAAATGGGATATAAATGATAATCGTGAAGAAATAAAATCCAATCCAGAATTTAATAACCTTACTGACAATCAACGTTCTTGTTTACTATCTGGTAATAAAGCATATATACAGTCAATCCAAAAAAGTAACTTTAATCTATTACCAAAAAATATAGAATCTGCTATATTTAATATACTATCTAATAGCATACATAGTTATAAGCTTGGACTTTCAAACAATTCTATTAAAGATAATACTTTAAATAGATCGATGATAGATCCCATCATGTTATTAATTCTTTCTACCGAAATATGTATTATTTACACTTCTAATATAACAATAAATTATCTAAATATACGAAAAAAATTAAACAAATATATCACAAAGGAAGAAAAACAACAACTAAAAGAATTTGCCAATCCAAATTACATATTAAACTATATAGAACAAAAAAGAATTGAATTTAGCAAAAATCCTTTTCATGTTGATACAGATATTAATCCCCAAAAAATATAAATATTACGTTTTTTGGGGAAAAAGCTGTATTTGTATTTCATAGATTTATCTTTTAGAACACCATATTAATTATAAATCTAAAAATTCTATTTCAAAATCATCATTTAGTTTATTAGTATCATTTTCACTATTCTTATCAGATATTACTACTGTATTACCTTTTATAAATTCTTTTACATCTAATCTTTCACCATTAAAATATAAAGTTCCAAATTCAATATCTTCTATTTGAGTATAGTACCCCATTTCTTTACATTTTTTTATTCTTTCTTCTATTTTATTCTTCCCCATTTTTATATTATTTCTCTTTAATATGTATGTAGTTATTACATTTCTTATACTACTCGCCCTATATTTTACATAAGAATTTATTTTGTTATCTGGTATTGAAAAACATTTTCCGTGAAAAAAAACTTTACCATTTTTGTAATAACTATTAAAATAATCAAAAAAATATTGCATAAATAAGGCTATAATTTCATTAGAATGATTTACCTTGCTAGAATCTAAATCCTCAATCAAAATCATAGGATCAGGAAATATAAAACTAATCTCATCAGTACCAAATAGCGCATATGCATGATACTTATTTGAAAAATACCAAGCGCATTTTTCAAAAGTATCAAAAAAACTACCATTATACTTATACATAAAATTTATTGTTGTATCTTTAGTAACATCTTTTCCATCTAATCTAATAACTAAAGGTTGCTTTGTACTAACCCTCATATTATATTTCTTTTGTAATTGATAAAAATAATCATTCCACATAACATTACCTCAAAATAAAAACAGGTAAGATGATCACTCATCTTACACAAATTATATATGTAATAACTATAAATAGTTCTACAATAGCTTTCGTGGATAAGTTCCAATACTTAAATTACATATATATTTATTGTATCATATTTATAACATTATGTCAAAAAATAAATCTAATCAGATGAAAATAATAAACAAAATATAGTAATTAAAATATTATATTTGAAATATTTAAAATCAAATGATACAATATATGTATAAGGAGAGAAAACATGCTTTCTTACAAAATATACAAACATAATAGTAGTTCTAAGTATTTACTTTTTTTACATTGCATATGTGGAAATAGTAATATTTTTACTAGTAATATAAATTATTTAAAAAAGTATTTTAATATAATAACCATCGACTTACCACACCATGGAAATAGTATGAATTATAGTGATACTTTAGATATTAAAAATATAGTAAACAATATTATACTAATTCTCGATAATAATGATATTGATAAAATATATCTTTGTGGACTTTCACTTGGTGGATGTATTAGTGAATATATATCATTTTTTTATCCAAACAGAGTAGAAAAAATGATTTTAATTGGTGTAGCAAACGGATTATCAAATACCATTTTAGAATATGGTTTTAAACTTTTTACAAAAATTTCATATCTTATACCTAGAAGTTTATATCTAAGAATTTTTAACTATTTAGTAATACCTCAAAAAAACAATAATAATATACGAAAACAATTTTATAATAATGCCAAAAGAATGAATAAAGTCGCATTAATTAATTGGTTAAAATATCTAAGCACGCACTTTTTTAATTACAACACTTATTTATGTGAATATCTTAATAATTTAAATATACCTAAATTGTATATCATAGGGAAAAAAGATTATATTTTTTACAAAAAAGTAAAAAGAAGTACTATCACAAATCAATATAGTTCACTAATCATCCTAGAAAAAAGTCGGTCATCTTTGTAATATAGATGCTGAAAATACAGTAAATCAAGCTATAAAAGATTTCATAATTTGACAATATTTAATCAATTTGATATAATACGAAAGAATGCATTATTTTATCTCATATAACTAAAGGGGGAGTATATCTATGAAATACAAGATAATAAATAATAATAAAAAGCGGAATTTACTAATTCTTCATTGTATATGTGGAAACACTAATATATTTAAAGAACAATTTCCTATACTTTCAAAGAAATATAACTTTATATTATTAGATTTACCAGCTCATGGAGAATCTTTAGACTATACTGATAATTTTAATTTTGAAATAATAGCAAACAATATACTTCATATTTTACAAAGTAATAATTTGAAAAATATAGATATTTTATCAATATCCATGGGAGCTATGATAACAGAAATATTAATAAAAAAATCACCTAAAAATCTAATAAATAAAGTAGTTTTTACCTCCACTATAATTGGTTTTCCAATTAGAATTATGGATTATATGTTCCATTTTTTCGTAAAATTATTCGATATATTTCCTAGATTTTTGTGTATGCACTTCATAACACATACAATGTTGCCTTTTAAATTCAATAAATCACAAAGAAATAAACTATATAAATATTCTCTTATAATGAATAAAAAAGCTTTAAAAAAGTACCTAAAACAGATGAGTAATTTTATTATTAATCACAAAGACTTTTCTTCTACAAGTTTAAAAAATTATTGTAATGACTATATTTATATTAACGGTGAATTAGATCGGTTATTTCTTCCTAAACTAAGAAAGCACATAGATACAAAACATCTTATTACGATAAAAGGAGCATCACATCTATGTAACATTGATAAAAGTACAGAATTTAATAATATACTTTGCCGTTTTTTAATATAACATAATCAAGAAATAATGAATACTATTTCTTGATTATTTTTTTAAATAAAAAAACATATAATCAAATACTAACTATATGTTTTTAACAAATATATTTATATTGGTGCACCATCAGGGGCTCGAACCCTGGACAAATTGCTTAAGAGGCAACTGCTCTACCAACTGAGCTAATGGTACATAAAATAGCCAGTAGCTTTTACTGGCTATAACGGTAATTGTAACTCATCACATAAATGCTACTATACGAGTCACTACCAAATGGCTCCTCCAGTTGGACTCGAACCAACGACCCTGCGGTTAACAGCCGCATGCTCTACCAACTGAGCTATAGAGGAT
>CALXJF010000042.1 GCA_944388575.1 uncultured Clostridia bacterium | reverse complement strand
TATTAACTCTCCAATATGTTGCTATTCAACGTATTAGAGAGTTTTACTCTTTTAAAAGTGTTTAAGTTGAGATTATATATTAACATACAAATTTAATTAATCAAGTTTTTTATATAAATTAAATGTAAATATTGAAAATAATATTAACCCATGCTAAAATACATTATATATATATGTAAATTGTTACAATACTAAAAAATATTCAGATAAAAAGGTAAATAGACTATATTAGAAAATCTTCTACAATATAAATATACAAAAACTATCAACAGGAAATTTAAAACAGTTTAAATTTTTATATAACAAAGGATTTTTTACACAATATCACGTTAATATCTACTTAAAAATTTACAAAATTTTAGGATTAAGGAGAAAATATAAATGTCTAATTTATATATTATTACAGGTCCCGCCGGTGTAGGGAAAAGTACTATTTCAAAAGAATTAGCAAAATCTAAAAGAAAATCTGTATTAATTGAAGGTGATGACATATATCACCAAATAATAGGAGGTTATATCAGCCCCTGGAAAGAGGGAAACCATCTGAAAATATTTTGGAGAGTATGTATAGAAACCATTGAAATATACCTTGATGAAGGTTATGATGTTATTTTTAATTATATTATTAATAAAGATGATATAATTAAAATTCAACAAAATTTTAAAAAATACCTAGTTAAATTTATAGTATTACTGGCCGATGAAAATACTCTTATAATAAGAGATAAAGAAAGACCCCTAGATTGTCAAATGAATGAAAGATGTTTAATACTTCTTAATAGCTTTAAAAGTACAAATTTTAATAAAAATAATATTATAGACACATCAAACTTAACAGTAAAAGAAATAGTATCCATTATTAATACTAGCAACAAGTTTATATTAAAATAAGAATAGCAGATAAAGGTCACTCTTTACCTGCTATTAACTATTTTACAACTAATTTATATATAGGTCCAAATCTTGAAAACTTTTCTTCATACTCAGTAACTACATTAGGTATATCAGTTTTATGGAGATCTAAATATACCTCTATAAATTTAAATCCAAAATTTTGCATACTTACCAAACTATATTCAAAAAGACCTCTATTATCAGTCTTAAACTCAAGAGTTGCATCATCTTTCATTATTTTTCTATATTCATTTAAAAATTTTTCATTAGTAAGTCTCCTTTTAGCATGCTTTTTTTTAGGCCATGGATCACTAAAATTCAAATATATTTTATCAACTTTAAATTCTCCAAGCATCTCACCAACATTCAAAGCATCAAAAGACATCAAAAAAAGATTGTCTAATTTAATATTCTTTTCCTCTTCAAACCTATTTATTTTCTTAATTGCAAGGGCAAGAACAGGAATACATAGCTCTACTCCAATATATATATTATCCCTATCGTTATACGACATATTAGAAATAAATTCACCTTTTCCCATTCCTATTTCAATAAATAATTTTTTTCCATCTTTCAATTTTTCTTTTAATATTTTATGAAGAATTTCTTTTGAAGCTATATATTTTTCATTTTCTTTTAATTTATCTATTGCCTCTTTATTAAATCTAGCTCTCATGTTTCTCACCTCAAATTGCAGCTATTAATGTACCTATAACTGCTATTACAAATGTTACTATAAATACATATAAAAGCTTTCTATATGGTACACTCACATTTAAACTTTCAAGCTTTTTATCCTTTTTTCTCTTTTTCTCTTCTAGTTTTGCAAGCTTTTTCTCATCTTTACGTATCTCATAAATTTGTTTTTTTACATTATACAAACCAAAACCACTACGTTGTGAATATCTAAACTTTTTACTTGATATAGTACAATAATAAAAACCTGCCACCATAGCAAGTGACATTGCAAAAATTTGAATTATAGCACCAATAGTCATACATATTAAACTTCCTGTATGAGATGTTATTAAAAATGAAGAAGATATATCACCTGCTAATATATAAGGATAATAAAAACCTATTACAGACAAATACACAAAAGGTGTAATTCCTGCAAATATAACTAAGAAAATTGATGGTAATGTTTGCTTAAAAATTTGTATGAAAACATTTGAATTATTTACATTCTCTTGCGCATTTTCGGCCAAAGTAGCAATAGATGTCGTAACATCCAAACTAGAGATGAACATAGCTAAAAAAATAAAAAATATTATCAAAGATATTACATATACAATTATATGTTTTTTCCTCAAATCTTTTTTATAAAAATCTAAAAACTCACCTATAACCTTTGGATAGTTTCTCTTTTTTTCATTATTTTCTTTACTTTTTTTTACTACTTTTTTCTTTTCCATCTACTACCTCCCTATCTAACACACTAAAATCAATTTGTTTTGTTTTTACATCACATCTTATTAATTTAACCTTTAATCTATCTCCAACTTTAAAAGTCTCTTTAGTACCTCTTCCAATTAAACATCTTTTTTTCTCATCAAAAATATAATAATCATTATTAGGCATACTATCAAAAGGAACTAACCCTTCAACCGTATTATCTAGCCTAACAAACATTCCAAAATCTGTAACAGATGAAACAATTGCATTAAACTCTTCATTAATAGATTTTTCCATATAAATTACTTTATACAGTTCGTCAAACTCTCTTTCAACTTGAGTTGCTTCCTTTTCCATATCTGAAGAAATCTTAGCGTATTTTTTAGCTTGTTTAGAATATTTTTTTATCTTATCTTCATCTAAAATATAGCCACTATCTATATAATCAGATATTATCCTATGTATAAATAAATCTGGATATCTACGAATTGGAGAAGTAAAATGACAGTAAAATTTAGCTGAAAGTCCAAAATGCCCTAAACATTCTTCACTATATCTTGCAAGTTTTAGTGTCCTTAACATATAATTTGAAACTATTTGTTTTTCCTCTTCATCATCAATTGATTCTAATATATCAGCTAATGTCTTTGGATGAACATTTTTTATTCCTTTTATTCTTTTATGATAATTTGATAATACCTCATTTAATTCTCTTAGTCGCTCCTCATCAGGTCTCTCATGTACTCGATATATAAAAGGTAAATCTAGATAATAAAACTTTTCTGCTACTTGCATATTTGCTACAAGCATAAATTCTTCTATTATTTTATTTGCTATTGTATTTTCGTAGGGTTTTATATTAACTACTTGTCCTTGTTCATCTAAAACTACTTTAGTTTCTGGAATATCAAAATTAATACTCCCCTTTTCCATTCTTTTTTTATTTAGAATAAGTGCTAATTCTTTCATTAAAAATAAATCTTGTTCATACTCTTTATATTCATTTAATGTATCCATATCTTCAAGAGTTAATACTTTATACACTTTATCATATGTCATTCTTTTTGTTACTCTTATTACAGCTTTATATATTTCACTTTCTAACACTTCACCATTTTTATCTATTCTGATATCTATTGCAAGTGTCAACCTATCTTCTCCTTGATTTAAACTACATATACCATTAGATAGTTCTTTTGGAAGCATTGGAATAACAGTTCCAGGAATATATGTACTAGTTCCCCTACACACTGCCTCATTATCTAATTGTGTACCATCTTTTACATAATACGAAACATCTGCTATAAAGACAGATAATAAATATGTATTTTCATCTATTTTTTTTACTGATACAGCATCGTCTAAATCCTTGGCATCATCTCCATCTATAGTAAATACTCTTTCATTTGTTTTATCAACTCTTTTTTTATATTCTTCTTTTTCAATTTCTGTATTAATACTTTTAACTTCATTTACAACTAAATCATTAAATATTTGATTTTCTTCTACTTTGTAAGCTGAATACATAGCTTTAATTTCAATATTTTCTTCTTTTAAATCTCCGATTATTTCTATTATTTTTCCTTCAGCTTTACTATTTGAAGTAGCATACTTTAAGATCTCTACATTAACCATTTGGTCATCTTTAAAATTTGATGAATATTTTTTGGGAATATATATATCACTAATTCTTTTATCTATTGGCTCAACAAATCCGAAATTTCTACTTTTATTAAATCTCCCAATAACATTTTTAGTCTTTCTATCTAATATTTTTATTACCTGTCCTTCAGCATTTTTTCCATCTTTTTTTTCCGATATAATTTTTACTAATATTACATCTTGATCCATTGCTCCCATAGACAAATCATTTGATATATATACGTCTTTTCCATCTAAAGATCTAGCAAATCCAAATTTATTACTTTTAGCTTCATACACACATTTTAATATATTTTTCAAACTGCATGGAACATATCGTTTACTTTCGTCAATATATATTACTCCATCTTTTTCTAAATCTGTAAGAATTTTTTCTAAAATAATTCGTTCATTTTTTTTTACTCCCAATATATTGGCTATTTGTTTAAAAGTCATAAGTACATATGTACTATCTGAAAAAAAGGAAGTAAGCACTTCCTTTTTCTTCATATATTCTTCTTCACTTATATTTAAATCATTACTTTCATTTTTTTTAAATTTTTTACTCATAAATTCCTACCTTTATTTTATAATTGCTACAGTTGTCAAAAAGCAAAGTACTATAAATGCAAGTGCAAGTACTACTGTATATTTTGAGAGTACTCCATCTAAAGTTTTTGATTTATTAGTACCATAGAAAGTATTAGCCCCAGTTATAGATGATTGACTATCTTTACTACTTTGAAGCATTACTACTATAGTAAGTATAATTCCAACTAATATTGTTAATATTGATATTGTCCAGTCTATCCAACCCATGTTTTTTCCTCCTCCGGCTGTCTTATATGCACGTATTATATCACATAATATACCAAAATACAATATAAATTGCATAAATACACCTATTTTTAGTAAAAATATTTATATTTTTAACTTTTCTATTTTTATATATGTGAAAAAATCATTTAAAGCTTTACTTGATAATTTTAAATCTTTTAATTCATAATAGTAATTACTATAACATTCTTTTAAAAGTTCAGACGCTATAGCATTATATTTATAATTCTCTTCTATAAATTCTAAATTTGATTTAATAATATTGCAATAATAATTATAACCTTCCTCTTCATTATTGCTATAATTGATTTTTACTAAATGATACATATTATTAAAATATATATTAGATACATCTACTAATACATTTTTATCGTATTTTTCATTTTGTTGCATGTTATTTGCATTAGCTGCTATGTTTAAGACAATATTTTTGCTTTCTTCAATTAATTTTGTGTTTTTAGGATCTTTGTTTATATTTTCAATTAACAAACTTAAATATCTATCATATTCACTTGCTAATTTTTTTCTATATCTATTCTCACTTGCATCAAGTATTACTTTTTTCTCTAGTTTACTTACTATTTCAGCCTCCTGAGCAATAGTAATATTATCATTATAACTTGGTATATCTATAAAATAGGCTATATTAGTTTTTATCAATAAAATAAATGAAAATAAACAAATAAATATTTGCATTATCATCTCTATCGTTATCCCTAATTTTAGTCCTTTTTTATCATTACGTTCTTGATTAATCCCAAGAAGTATAGCAAATATACAAAGAATTATCATATATGAAAAATCTAAATCAAATACGCTATGTAAAATTAAAGCTAAAAAAGCTAACTTAAAAACATTATTTCTAACATTTACTATATAGTAAATAATAATACTTACAATAATAATAAATCCAATTATCCCACTTTCTACTAATATCTGTATAAAAGAATTATGCACCTCAGTAGAAGTATAATTTTCATCTTGAATAAGTTGATATGTATTTTTAAATCCTTCTCCACCAATACCAATAATTCTATTCTTTAATGATAGATTCCAAATTCTTAATGCGTCTTTTACATAAAGTATTCTAGCATTAACACTATCTGCACCATAAATAGCATCTTCTAATTTATATACAATATCTGTTGGCAAAAGTACATAATTAAGTTTTATATTCTTTTCATTTAAACTAGCGTTTTTAACTATTATATTTCCTTTATAACATTCAAACTCTAATTCTATACTTTTAATATTATTATCTCCATTAAATTCAAATTCAAAATCACCACTAACAGTATTATAATATTCAAAAGTCTTTATCAACTCTTTACTATCAGATATTTTATAAATATTGATTCTATATCTACTATCTTCGGTATCAGAAGATACGGAAAATTTTAGCGTATTTACTCCATCTTTTTCCACATTATGCACATACCTTTTAACCGTATCTTTTGAAAATTCAGATATCTTTAAAGGAGAATATATGTTAATCCCTACTATTACGTAGACTAACCCCAATAGAAAAATACTACTAAAAATTATTTTATATTTACTAAATAATATCTTTGTTACTTTTTCATTTTTTCTTATTAAGTATATACAATATGCTATAAAAATACTACCTATTAATGAAACAATAGTTAAATAATATATATATATAGTATTTATATACAAATATTTAAAAGCAAATACAGAAGAAATAGCAGTCTGTAATATTAAAATCAATATAATATATATCATTTCTATATTTTTATTTTTTATAAAATATACAAATGTGTAAATAAAAGCAATTAACATTACTGTTCTTGATTGAGTAAGTACAATACAAAATAAATTAAAAAATAATATTGAATAATTTAATACTATTTTACTTTTTGCATTTTCTGTTAATGATTTTGATAATTCTTCAAAAACAATTATACTTGAAACTAATAATATTATAGCTAAAGCATTTGCATATTGTATTGTCGATGACATTCTAGTCAAATCTATATTTAAATATCCAGAACTAAAGTATTTTAATATACCTTCTAGAAATCTATTTGATATACCGTCAATCCCAATAATTCCTAAAAACACACCCAAATATATTAATGTAAATTTAAAAATTTTCTTATTTTCTGATAGTTTTACTATCTTATATATAATATATATATTAAAGTATCTAATAAATTCACTTAAAGAATCATTTAATGACGAATAATTATTAAATATTATTGGTAAAAGGTACGAAATTGAAAGTAATAACAAAAGTATACCTAAATAATCAAATTTTATATTATTCTTATGTTTTATATAAAAATATGAAATACTTAATATTCCAGTAATCTCTAACATTAAACTAAAAAATATAATATCTGTTTTATAAAAGCCACCTTTTTTTATTGCTAAAAAAAATAATAAAATTACTAAAATGTAATTAAGTATATTATTAAAATTATTCTTTATTATTTTTAACATTAAATCACCATTTATTTTTATTATATCATAGTAATTACTCTTAAACAACAAAAAAACAAGGAAATTTTCCATAAAAGTATTGCTTTTTTTTAATTATTATGATATTATATTAAAGTAATTGCTCCAGTAGCTCAGTTGGATAGAGCAACGGCCTTCTAAGCCGTGGGTCGGGCGTTCGAATCGCTTCTGGGGCACCATTTCAAAACAACTCACGAACACTATAATGTTCGTGAGTTTTAGTTTATATAAAAATAAAGTTTTCTAAGTTTTCTTACTAAATCTATCTATACTTTTTGAAATAAAACAATAAAGCATTTTATATAACAAATATTATTACTAATTAATTAACCAATCAAAAGGACAAATTAAAATATATGTGCTATCCAATACTGAATTTATAATCCCGCATAAATTCTATTATATGAATTCCCATAAACTTTTATAAGATTTGAATAGATAACAAAATTACACAAATAATTACTCCCAATATCATAAGCCATTTCTTGTTAGAGATCTTTTCATGCAGTAAAAAATATGAAGCTATAATTGTAATAATAATTGAACTAGAATGAATAGGTTGTGCTAATGCCACTTGACCATCTATTAGACAAAATCTAAAACTTAAATTTGATATTAAATCAAATATAATGTATGAAAATAATAGATATACTTTATCTATTTTATTAATATTAAAATATTTCCAACTTTTTGTTAAAATGCAATAAATACCTACAATGATAATACCAAATAAGCTATAATAAAAAGTCATAATGAGTGGATTAATAAAAATACTAATATAATATTTATTTAACATAGATGCTACACCATTAAATAATACAAAAAGCCAAGCAAAAGCAATACCTTTTTTACTATCTTTATCATTACGTATTTTATCCTCTTTCACTATAAGTATTGTTAATATAATTAAAATAATTGATATAATTAGTTTTAAAATAGGTATTGATTCATGTAAAATTAAAATGCCTAGAATTAAAGTAACAATTGTATTACATTTTCTTATTGGGATAACGGTAGAAACACTTGCGTATTTAACTGACAATATTCCACAAATATAGCCTATCATTTGACAAATGGTAAGCGGTGCAATTTTAATAAGATTATCTACATTGAAACTTGATAAAACATCAGTAAATAAAATTGAGATTATTATATATTAAACATTACTTGTAACTAACCCAATCAAAGCTATTGATTTGGCTTTATTATTTTTAGAACACTTCTTCATTATTACAGACGCAAATCCAGATGTTATTGCTGATATTAAACATAAAAATAGCCACATATTTTTTTACCTCTTTAAAACATAAAGTATATAAATTAATAAAATTATAACATTAATCACTAAATTCCTCTATATTTCCATAAAAGTTTTATCGTCACTTCTACCAATGATTTCTTCATCTTTTACCACAATAGCACCATAAGAATACTTATCATGTTTAGATATTTCTATTGCAATATCAATATAATATTCATTATTCATTTTCTTTCATCCTTATTTGCATTACTACAACGATTGCATCTTCTAATGATTGTTCAATATGTTCATTTACAATACTATAATGATTTATTGAATATAAGTTTTGTTTCATTTCAATAAAGTTATGAATTTCCTTGACTTCAAATCCTATATCTCCAAAAAATTGCTTTATATGATTAATGTCCTCAAATCTATCATTTAAGTTATTTCTTGTTGTTACTTTGTTAAGATTTTTATTAAAATCTGGCATAGCATTATTTTGTGACTTAATAAACTTTTTAGGAGTGACATCACAAGTTATCCATATTCCACCATATGTACTTAATAAGTTATAAACATTTTTTGAAACTATTTTCTTTTCTTCAAAAGTTAAATACCTTAATAACCCTTCATTTATTACTGCTACAGGTTTGTTTTTATCAAAATACTTATCACATTGTTTAAAGTCAGTATCCCTTAATGCATTTCCACTAATAATATTTAAAGTTTTTGGAACTTTTGGAGTAATAGACTTAATTATATCCAATTTATTATTTACAACTTTTTCCAAGTCCATTTCAATATAGTTGTAACCTTTATTTGAGTATATTAATCCTCTTGAACTATATCCTGATGCAAGTTCTAAAACTTGCTTTATATTAGAACTCTCTAACAATTTATTTGTTAGTTTATATCTTGCTTCAATTTCTGGCGCTAATGTTTTATTTAATGTAACATCTTCTTCACAATGATTATTTAACCAATTATATATTTCTTTTTCATAAGGTATATCAGTAAAAGTCCTAGGATAAGATGTTACTATTGCTGTTGAGCTAATTTCTTCATAATCTTTATCATTTACATTCATATTTATTCCTCAATCTTTACAATTTTTTATTGTTGTATATAAAATCAACAATATTTACACGATTTATACCATCTTTTTTTAAGTAGCATATCCATAGTAAATAACTACCTTAGGGATTGTTCTTTAATAATATAAAATGATTTATATTCTCTTATATTCAGTATCTTTGTTGTTAATATCTTTAGAAACTTAAATATGATAGTAATCATCATAATAATTATATTATTATATTTTTCTAAGAAAAGTCAAGTTATCGATCAAATTTTATATGTTTTAATATAAAAATAGTCAGTAATTCTTAAAAAACGGGAATTTGACAGTTAATTAAATACAAAATTGATATAAGCATTGACAGTGCTTAATTTTTTTGTCAAATTTTTCT
>CALXJF010000041.1 GCA_944388575.1 uncultured Clostridia bacterium | reverse complement strand
CATAGGAGTCCCTATTGCGGCTGGAACTTGAAACATTATCAATCTTGAACCTTGATATATCAAAGGATATATCTCTAGAAACGAAACATTATCTGTAGTATTGTCTGATATTTGTTTTTTTAGTACAAATATGTTAATATAATGTAAAAGATTTGTTTTGAAAGGGTTATTTATTATGGAGTTACCAATAGATTTTAAAATGAAAACTATTAATAGATATAAAAAGAAAGGAGAAAAATGGATAAGTAATATTAATTCTATAGTAGAAAAATATAAATATAAATTTGATTTAAAACAAATGAGATTAGTAAGTGATTTGACAATGAACGTAGCAATATATGCTAAATCTGATAAATATGGTGATGTTGTTTTAAAGCTAAATTCACCTAGTAAAACTTCAGAAAATGAAATAAAATATATGAGGAGTCAATTTTCAAATTATTTACCTAGATTGTTTTATTCTAATTTAAATGATAGAGTAATGTTGCTAGAAAGGTTATATCCTGGTTATTCATTAAGTAACTTAGATAACCAAGAAGAAAGAATACAAATTTTTTGTAATATTTTAAATAGTATCACTATTAATGTAGATGAAAAAAATAGTTTTAGACGTTATGAAGATAGGATAAATGATGATATTAAAGAAGTATATCAAAATCCAAGTTTATATAAAGATATAATTGAGATTTTTGATAAATCTATTCATATGTATGATGAGATAAAAAGCCTTAATTTACCAAAATTTGTTTTACACTGTGATTTACATCATAAAAACATATTAAAAACAAGTGATTCTTTTAAGGCTATTGATCCTCATGGTATAATTGGAGAAAGAGTAATAGAAATGGCACAATTTATTAGAGCAGAACTTGAAAAAGAGAATAAAAATATAGATAAGTTAGATGAAATAATAAAATTAGTTGGGAAATATCTAAATGAAGATATAATAATGATTTATAGAATATTATATATTGATACGTTAGATAAACTAATATTTTATATAAAATCTGGTTTTGATAAAAATTCTATACAGTATAATATAAAAGTTTGTTATAAAATATTAGAATATATATAATCCTATAGAATATATACCATATATTCTATAGGATTATATAACTATTTATTAAAATTATCAGAAATAGTTAAAAAATATTATTTATTTGGTTATTTAATTTCTCGAGTTATTAGTTCTATAAACTTATTGGAAGCAAAGTTTAAAGTATTATTTTTTAAAGTTATAATTCCTAGATCTCTAGTAGGAATTTTTGGAGTTACCTTTATTTCATATAATTCTTTATTTTTAAGTTCTTTTTGAATGAATTCTTTTGTTACATAACCTATACCAAATCCTACTTTTATAAATTCTACTACTAGATTATAACTTACAATCTCTATATCAGGTTTGAAGTCTATGTTATTTTTTTTCATATAATTATTTAAAAAGGTACGTGTATTAGAAGGCTCTTTTTGAGTTATTATTTTATATTTTAATAATTCTTCTAAATTTAGTATTTTGGGAGGATTATTTATATATTTGCTGCTACATGCAAACGAGTCATGCAATTTAGCACAAACTTCTATATTTAAGTCTGAATTTTCATTCATGGGTAAATTTGTAACCAGAAAATCTATATAACCATTTCTAAGATAGCGTACCAAATTTGTGGTAAGTTCGTTTGTGATGGATATATCTATATTTGGATACATTTTATGAAATTTTTCTATATAAGGCATTAAAAAATGTTTTGTTACTGTTGCACTAGCGCCAATATGAATTTTTCCTTCTTCTAAATGTATTAAGGAATTGAATTTATTCTTTGCATTACGTATATCTTCTAGAATACTTTTTACGTATTCAAAAAAAACTTTTCCTTCTTCTGTTAGAATTACACCTTTTTTGGTACGAATAAATAATGTACCTCCAATGGAGTCTTCTAAATTTTTAATTGCTTTTGTAACAGCTGGCTGAGAAATATATAATTTTTCAGCTGCTTTTGTTATATTACCCGTTATAACAACAGTATAAAAAGTTTTAAATAAGTTAAAATCTAAATCATTATCCATATTGTTTCCTCCAATTATTATTATACAATATATTTTACATATTTCAATATAAATATAACTAAAAGTTATTATTTATATAATTTATATATATTTTACTTATGGAAGTGCTGAGCGTATAATAGAATTAAAGAAAGATATGAATATAAAAATATAATTATTTTTAAGGAGGAATTAATATGAGTAATATAATAGAAAAAGTTTCAAATGATTTGTTGGTTACAGTTGCTAAATATAAAGAAAAAATTGATTTAGAAGAAAAAATAAGACAAGAAAGAGAAAAGCAGAAAAAAATAAAAATTCACCGGAAAATATATCAGAAAAAATGCTTGAAACTATTTTATATGGGGATAATTATAATGCACCTTTAAAAATTAGAATTAGTAAAACTTTAAATAGTATAAGGGAAGATATTGAAAAAGCAAGTAATAAAAGTGAATTTTCAGATTATATTAGATGGTATTTTAAAAAGAATGATATAAATCTGGAAATAGGAGAAATATTAGTTACAAAAGTAAAAAAAGCATTAGCTAACATTATTTCAGAGGAAATATATAAATTATTTAGAATTAATACAAGTTTTCATATTAAACCTTTATATGAAGAAGATGAAGATGATTTTATCAGAACAAAATATGTAGGTGTTGCTATTTATTTAGAAATAAGCTTTTATATCAATTTTAATAAAATGTAATATGGAGGGCAAAAAAATGTTAAGTACTAATTTTATATCTGTAATTGTTTTTCAATTAAAATTTGAAATAATATGTTCTAGTAATAAGGACTCTTTAGTTTTAAATAAAAACTACTATAAACAAATAGATAAATGTATTGAGATTATAAGGAATCTAAATCCGGATATTTGTGTATTTCCTGAAATGTCATATCAAGAAAGATATGATGATATTTTTAAAGAATTGTCAAAAGATGATAAGATTATTATATTTGGAAGTAGTTATGATAATAGAATTAATAAAACAAAGATTTTTAATAATGCAAATTTAGTAGAAGTAGTAAAAAGATATCCTTGTGGTAGTGAGCCTATGACAAGAATTTATGAGAGAATAACTGTAGAAGATTTTATAGCGAATTATCTTAAAGAACATGAATTTTATATTAAGGGAGAAAAGATATATATACTTAATTGTTTAGAGTATTATAAAGTTGCATATATGATTGCAAGAAATGAAAAACTTTCTAAAAATTTGTTTGGTTTTATTGTTCCATGTAGTAATTCAAATCCAAATGTCTTTATAGATGAATCAAGGGCAATACACAATCATAATGAAAATATTTATTCTTTTGTGTGTAACAGGATAAAAGGAAATGGTAAAGAGGGCTATGGGAGAAGTTATATATTTGGACCGATACAATATCATGAGAAAGAATGGTTAAGTGAAGAAAGTATAGTTTCAGAAAATCATAACTCAAGTATATTAACTTTAGATAGTTTTACACCATCATATGTATATGGTAAATATGCAATACCTAATACAGTTAGTAGATTTGGAAGGAGTGATTTATATATAAATACTCCAAGAGAGATAAAGGTAGAAAGTCTAATATAAGAAAGGAAGATTTTTATGAAAAACATTATTATTGACGCGGGACCTACGAATGAGAGAATTGATGCTGTTATGAAAATAACAAATATGTCTACAGGAGCACTTGGAAGTATAGTTGCAGATACATTACTTGAAAATTATAGTGAAGATATTGGTACTATTTTCTATATTTGTCCGAAACTTTGCTATAAGCCTAAAACTGTTACTAATAAGATTAAATACATTCAAATTGATTCTACAAATGATTTACTTAAAGCGCTTGAAGATATATTTAAAAATAATTATATTGATGCAATAGTACATTCTTCAGCTGTTGGAGACTATAAAGGTAAGTATGTTGTTAGAGCAGAAGATA
Source organism: uncultured Clostridia bacterium (assembly GCA_944388575.1). Classification (GTDB taxonomy): domain Bacteria; phylum Bacillota; class Clostridia; order TANB77; family CAG-465; genus CAG-465. The sequence continues at coordinate 7,294 of CALXJF010000041.1, read as the reverse complement.
TTATAGACGAAATATTGGAAAGTAACATTTTTAACTTGCCTAAAGATAAGCAAAGAGATAAGTTACTTAATATTTTTAAATTACCAAAATGTGTTTGTAATGATAAAACAAAAATTTCTTCTTATGAAGAGAATTTAATGGTAAAACTTGATTTAACTCCAAAGGTTATATCAAAAATAAAAGAATTTGACCCTAATGTAAAACTAATTGGTTTTAAATTATTAGAAAGTGTAACAGAAGAAGAGTTGTTTGATGTGGCATATAAGCTATTAATAAAAAATAATGCTGATTATATTGTTGCTAATTTATTAAATAAAATAGGCAATGGAAAACATTTTGCTATGGTAATTGACAAAAATGGAATAAGGCAAAAATGTAATACTAAAAAAGAAATAGCACAGGTTATTGGAGAATTAATATTTTGTAAATAATTAAAAAAGAATCTCGGTATTTTACTGAGATTCTTTTTCTTAAAAAATAAAATTTGACTTGTAAAGTTAAATTAATGTGCAAGTAAGATAGAGTATTCAATTTTTTGTTATGGTAACTTAACATGTAAAATAAAAAATAGTATAATGTATTTATAATTTTAATTACAAAAATCTTACTTAATTAAGGAGGTAATTTTATGAGTAAATGGGACGGAAGATATGAAAATACAAAAGAATCTCATCGTTCATTGGAAGATGACATTTTGGAGGCGGGTAGAGGCAGATTTTGCTATCCTACAGACACAGGAGGTACAATAAGGCAGACTGATGATCGTATTGATGTATATGGGCCCAGTAATTCTCCAAAAGGACATTCACACGATTGGTATGATATGAATACTAATAAATATGGACATCACGATTAATTTTAATAAAGGGTATCGATTAATTTCGATGCCCTTTTGAATTAAATCATGGAATATTATACTAATAAACATGGACATCTTGTATAAAGATTGATGAAAAAGGATCTAGAAGATTTTTCTAGGTTCTTTGTTTATTTTAAAAAATAGATTGTAAATAAGGAATTATTATGATAATATTAAAATAATCATGGGGGTGTAAAAATGGCAATATATAGATGTAGAATTTGTGGACACATATATGATGAAGAAAAAGAAGGAGTGTTATTTAAGGATTTACCAGATGATTGGAAATGTCCGACATGTTTTGCTCCTAAAAGTGTTTTTGAAAAAGTAGATGATACAGAAGAAAACTCTAAAATAAAAGAAATAAAAAAAGATAAAGTACATGAACAAAAAGAAAATAATATTGAAGACTACTTAAAAGAATATGAAAGACAATCTGATGATTTTGAAAAGAATATGAAAGACATACATGAGATGGCAAAAACAGGCCAAAGCATAATTTCATCGATGGGTACTTTATTACCAAAACCTAGCTTTAACGATATTTTGATTTTAGGAGGACAACTTAATAAAATGCCTTTAATGGAAGATGAAAAGGTAAGTTTAAAAACTATAATAGGAAAAAATGCAAAAAAACCAATGGTTTTAGAAACTCCAATTTTTATCTCTCATATGTCTTTTGGGGCGTTATCTAAGGAAGCAAAGATAGCACTTTCCATTGGTAGTAGTAAAGTAAAAACAGCTATGTGTAGCGGAGAAGGTGGAATACTACCAGAAGAAATTGATAATGCATATAAATATATATTTGAATATGTACCAAATAAATATTCTGTTAATGATGAGAATTTAAAAAAATCAAGTGCTATAGAAATAAAAATTGGACAAGGAACAAAACCAGGTATGGGAGGTCATCTCCCTGCAAAGAAAGTAACAGAAGAAATTGCAAGGATTAGAGGGAAAAAAGTGGGTGAAGATATAATCAGTCCCTCAAAGTTTGAAGAGATAAAAACTAAAGAGGATTTAAAAAATTTAGTAGAAGATTTGAGAAATCGTTCTGAAGGTAGGCCAATTGGAATTAAGATTGCTGCTGGTCATATCGAATTAGATTTAGAGGTTGCTTGTTTTGCTGAACCTGATTTTATTACAATTGATGGTAGAGGGGGAGCAACAGGAGCTACTCCTAAAATTATAAAAGATGCAACAAGTGTACCGACAATTTATGCATTATATAGAGCAAGAAAATATTTAGATGAACATAATAAAAATATTGATTTAGTGATAACTGGAGGTTTAAGAACTTCAGCTGATTTTGCAAAGGCTTTAGCAATGGGAGCAGATGCAGTAGCAATAGCTACTGCAGCTATGATGGCTATAGCTTGTCAACAATATCGTATATGTCAAAGCGGTATGTGCCCTGTTGGATTAGCTACACAAGATGATAATCTAAGAAAAAGATTTAAGATTGAAAGTAGTGCAAAAAGATTAGAAAATTATTTAAATGTAGTTAATGATGAATTAAGAACTTTTGCAAGAATAACGGGTAACCATGATATTCATGACTTAAATATTAATGATATTGTTACAACAAATAGTGAAATATCTAATCATACAAATATAAAACATGTATAACTAAAAAAGCATTACTACGTTATTTGAATATATAGTTAGTAATGCTTTTAATTTATTTAATTCCATTTTTGATTATTTCAATTAATTTTTGGGCACTAAAACTCGGGAAATAATCTTTTTTTGTTAAAACAAGTATTTTTCGTTTTGGTATAGATGGGGTTGTTTTTATTTCAAAAAGAATGTTATCGTTTAATTCATTTTGCACATAGTTTTTAGTTACAAATCCTATACCAAAACCAATTTTTGCAAACTCTATTACTAAAGAATAGCTGGCAAGTTCCATAGTACTATTTAATTTAATATTATTTTTAGATAAAAAATTATCTAAAAACATTCTAATATTAGAATTAATACTTTGAAATAATAAAGGATAATTATTTAAATTTTCTAAAGGGATTTCACCATTTATTTTTTCTGAAAAATCTTTACTGGCTATAAATATATCTTGAATTTCTTCTGAATATACAATCTTGAAGTTCTTATAGTTTATATTATCGCTAGTAATTATTGCAATGTCAACTTTTCCATTCTCTAAACTTTTTAGTACTTCAGTTGTTATACTTGTATCAATATTTATTGTTATTTTGGGATATCTTTTATGGAATATTTCTAGATAGTCAATAAGAAAATGTTTTGTAAGAGTAGTTCCAATGCCAATTCTAATATTTCCTGTGTCAAGTTTTTTTTAGTTTGATATTTTATTTTCACCAATTTTTAATATTTCCAATGCTTCTTTTACATAGTTATATAAAATAGAACCTTCATTTGTTAGAATTACTCCTCTTTTAGTTCGTATAAAAAGTGCCATTTTTAGTTGTGATTCTAATTTTTTTATACTCATTGTAACAGCTGGCTGAGATATATATAAATCTTGTGAAGCTTTAGTAATATTTTTGCATTTTGCTACTGTATAAAAAATTTTATACAACTCAATATCTATTTCCATCATAATCACCGCTTATATTAAATATAACATATATATATTTTAATTATAACATGTTTTATAGTATAATACAAATATAGCAAGATAAAAATAACTATTCAAGTGAATAATTAGTAATTTCAATTATATTGAAATGATTTTTTTTACGTGAGGTGAGGAAAATGTTAATTGGTGTAGTAGGAAAATCTGGGAGTGGAAAGAGTACTATTAGTAGAATCTTTAAAAGTTATGATCAGAGCATACAAATAATAGAAGTAGATAAAATAGGACATGAATCGCATAAAGACACTTTTGTAAAAAAAGAGTTGTTAAATGTTTTTAAAGAAGAAATATTTAATCAAGATTTTTCTGTGAATCGAAAGAAATTGTCAAGCATAGTTTTTAATGATAAAGAAAAAATGAATAAACTATGTAATATTACTTTAGAATTTATGGAGAAAAAAATAGATTCTTTGCTTAATAAGTCTGATATAACAATATTAGATTATGCTCTTTTAACAAAGCTAAAGTATTTTAAAATGTGTGATATTAAAATATTAGTCGTTTCATCATATGATATAAGATCAAGTCGTGTAAGAAAAAGAGATAATATCACAACTAAAAAGTATGATGAGATAGAGGCAAATAGCTTAGAATATATGGTTGAAGATTTTGATTATATAATAGATAATAATCACGATATTAATAAGTTAAGAAAGGCAGTGAGTGAAATCTATGAAAAAAGTATTGTTTCCAGGTAGTTTTGATTCTATAACATATGGTCATATGGATATAGTTAAACAAGCACTTAAAATTTATGATAAGATTTTAATGTGTCCATTAATAAATTATAAAAAAAATAGTGGAATGTTTACAATCGAAGAAAGAAGACAAATGATAAAAGAAATATATGTAAATGAACCAAGAGTTGAGATTATTACTATTAACGAAAAAAAAGCAGCAGTTGATATAGCTTTAGATAATGGATGCAATATGATTATTAAGGGACTTAGAAATGTAACTGATTTTGCATATGAAGTTGAGCAGGCCAAACTTAATCTTGAGATAAGTAATGTAGAAGTAAATACAATAGCTTTATTTGCAAATCCAACTAAAACTATTATTTCATCAAGTACTGTTAAAGAATTATTTAGTATTAATAAAGATATTAGTCCTTATGTACCTGAAATAGTTAGGCAAGCAATAATAAATAAATGTAAGGAGGTATAATTTATGAAAATAGATTTACATATTCACACTACGTATTCTGATGGAGAAAAAACTCCAAGACAAATATTAGATATATGTGAAAAAAAGAATATGAAAATTATTTCTATAACTGATCATAATAATATAAATGGGGTAAAAGAAGCAATAAGAATTAATTCATCTAAAGAAATTACTATAATTCCTGGCATAGAATTAAGTGCTAAATATAGAGGAGGTCAATTACATATTTTAGGCTATAATTTATGTCTTGATAATGTTGCTTTAAATCATCTTTGTACATTAATTATGGAAGATAATTTAAAGCGGATACAATCTTTAGTAGAAAATTTATTTAATGTATATAAAATATCTTTTAAAGATGAAGAATTACAGGATATTTATAATTTTAAAGGAAATATAGGAAGACCACAAATAGCAAAACTTTGTGTAAAGTATGGTTATTCATCAAGTGTTAAAGAAGCTTTTAAAACACTATTTAATCCTATAAAAGATAGAATTATTAAAAGAACAATAGAACCTACTGCTAAAGAGTGTATTGATTATATACTTAAAGCTGGTGGAATAGTAAGTTTGGCACACGCTATAACATTAAATAAAGAGCAAACAGAATTAAAAAAATTTGTTAAAGAACTTACTTCTTATGGACTAAGTGCAATTGAAATATACCATATCAGTCATTCATTAGCATTTTCAAAACAATTACTACAGATAGCAGATGAACTGAATTTATTGTGTAGTGCAGGAAGTGACTATCATGGCCATATAGTAAAACCAAATATTGATATTGGTGAGTATAGTAAAGAAAAAATAAACGAAAGTGATATTACTATTATTTCTAGTTTGTTGAGGTGATTAATGTGAAAGAAAAGATTTTTTTATGTGTTAATAAAACTAAGGAAACAGCTATTATCCTTTCAAATATGGTTATGCGGAGTTTAAAATCGGCAGGTTATACTGTTATAAATGATAGTAAATCAGCTGATATCGTAATTGGTTTTGGAGGTGATGGTACTTTATTATCATGGTTAATAAGAAACAATTATGATACTAATTATAAATATATCGGAGTCCACTGTGGCACAGTAGGGTTTTTACAAGATTTTGATGTTTTTGATGTCAAAAATTTTGTTGATAGAATTCCAGATTATGTAGAGGAAAAGCTGAATTTGGCGGAAATAGTGATTACTCTTGATAATAAAGTATATAGTTATAATGCTTTAAATGAATTTGTTATAAAAAGATGTGATGATAAAGCACTTAGAGCATGTGTAAAAATTGAAAATGTACTTTTAGAAAATTATGTTGGTACTGGACTTATCTTTTCAACTCCTACAGGTTCAACTGCTAGGAATTTGTCTTCAGGAGGAAGTATAGTATGTCCTGGAATACAGTCTATACAAATGAACCCTATTGAACCTAATCGTTTTTTAGGTGCTCTTGAGTCAAGTATAATTATACCGAAAGAATTTACTATTACAATATTTTCAAATACAAATGATGAAGTAAAAGTATTAGCTGATGGAGAGGAAGTCTATACTGAGAAGTTTGATAAGATATGTGTTTCTTTGTCTGAAAAGTATCTTGTTAAACTAGTAGATAAAAATACTAATTTTTTTGAGAGGGTAAGCAAAAAATTAATATGATTAAAAGTAAAGTTGAAGTGAATAAATTTTCACTTCAACTTTAAGTTTATATAAAAATATTAAGTTTTTTAAAAAAGAATTATTCAGCGACCCATAAACAATATAATTTTTCTTGTACTTCTATATCTTCTGGTGTAAAAGTATTTTGAATTGTTTCACTAACTGAATTTGCCATAGACATTTCTTTATTGTACATTGAACCAAATTGAGTATTTGATATAACATTTTCAGCAAATGGTTTAAAATCTACTTTTATACAATTCTTTAATTTTTTTCCAGCAGCTAGTGCAATCATTTTTGCTTTTTCTTCAGCTTTAGTATAGGCTTTAGCAATAACTAAGCTTTTCGCCTTATCTTCATTTTTTAATTCAAAATTAATTCTGTAAATTGGTGGTGTATCAAGATTTGATACAAGTTCCATAAATTTAGATAATTTATTTATGTCAAGGTCAAATTTTAAATTTGCATTTTGTGAATATGCGAAGCCATCTTTTAAATGTTTTCTCTTTTCAGCGTCATATTTTGTTACTTCTGATACAGAGAAACTCCTTGTTTTTAAATCTTCTTTTTTAAATTCTAGTTTTTCAAGTACGTTTACTATAAAAGCTTCAACATTTTCTGTTCCACAGCTTAATGCTAAGTTATAGTCATCTTTCTTTGTATAAAAGTTTATATTTAAACTTATCTGATCGGGTTTAAAAAAATCACTAGCATTTCCTTCTACAATTATATCCATATTATACCTTCTAAACTATAATACTATATGTTCAATTATTTTTCAAGTATAAAAAAATAATTCATATTAAAAAATTATTATTAATAGCTTATAAACAAAAGCATGTAAAAGCAGTGTTTGAAACTACATAATGACTTGACATCAAGTTATAAATTATTGTATAATAATTAAATATTAATATAAATATATTGGTAAGAGCGGGAATTTGACAGTTAATTAAATACAAAATTGATATAAGCATTGACAGTGCTTAATTTTTTTGTCAAATTTTTCTT
>CALXJF010000040.1 GCA_944388575.1 uncultured Clostridia bacterium | reverse complement strand
ATTAAATTTTCATTACAAAACCATTACAGCAGATACGTTTTAGCTTTTTTTATTTTAAAAACCATTATCTAGTAACTATTTTTTATAAAAAAGTACATATAATATTGACAAAAGTAAAAAAATAGTTTAAAATAAAATGGTAGATTGTCGGTGGATATAGCACAGTTGGTTAGCGCGCCAGTTTGTGGCACTGGAGGTCATGGGTTCGAATCCCATTTTCCACCCCACTACTATTTATTATATTGGGATGTCGCCAAGTGGTAAGGCACCAGACTTTGACTCTGGCATTTCGTAGGTTCGAATCCTGCCATCCCAGCCATATAGAAAACGATGTTTTGTTATTTTTGCAAAACATCGTTTTTTTACATAATTTTTATAATGTATTTCACTACAATAGTAACTAAATAAAATATTAATTTCCTATTTTATTATAACATTAATTTTGATAAACAATTTTTAAAAATTCTTAATTCATAAAATACTTAATAGTACCTTTAAAGATACTTAGTAACAATAAAGTGCCTACTTTACAAATAAAACTCTTACTTGTAAAATATTTATATAAAATAAAACTGAGAATTATCTATTATATAATTAATATATAAAAAAGGAGATGATAATTTTGAAAGAATTAGATTTTTTAATAAATTATTTATTAAAAGAAAACACAGAAATAAAAATAGATAAACTTCCAACAAATATAATTAAAAAAAAGAATTTATACCGTAGTTTATGTAATATTAGAAAACCAAAGACAATTTCAAAAGAATACATAAATATAGAAAACGACTATTTACAAGAAGAATTAAATAAAAAGAACATTACTAATATAGCTGATATACTTCCAATTAGTACTACAATAAAGAATTCAAATTTAAAAAATAAAAATAAAATATGCTTATGGAAAGGAGATATAACTACCCTAAAAATTGACTCAATAGTTAATGCAGCAAATTCACAAGGACTAGGATGTTTTATTCCATGTCATAAGTGTATTGATAATCAAATACATTCTTCTGCTGGAATTAAATTAAGACTTGAATGTAATAAAATTATGAAAGAAAAAAATTATTTCTTACATACTGGAAAATCTTTCATAACAAAGGGTTATAACTTACCATCAAAATATATAATTCATACTGTTGGACCAATTATACAAACAAATGTAACTGAAAAAGAAGAAATACAACTAGTAAATTGTTATACAAGTTCACTGTAGTTAGCACTAAAAAATAGAATAAAATCAATAGCATTTCCCTGTATATCAACTGGAGAATATAGATTTCCAAAAGAAAAAGCGTGTAAATTAGCGATTTTAGCGGTAGAAAACTTTTTAGAGGACCATAATAATGATTTTGATAAAATAATTTTTAACGTTTATGAAAAGGAGGACTATGAAATTTATGAACGAAACATTAGATAAATTAAAGAGTTTAAAATATTTATTAAAATCCTCAGATTGTGTAATTATAGGTGCAGGTGCTGGTCTCTCAACAGCCGCAGGTATTGAATATTCCGGAAAAAGGTTTAAAAACAATTTTGATGATTTTATAAAAAAATATAACTTTACAGATATGTATACAGCAGGGTTTTATAACTTTAATACAGAAGAAGAAAAATGGGGATATTGGGCTAAACATATGTATGTAAATAACATCGGAATGGAACCTACCAATCTATATAAAAAAATTTTAGATTTAGTTAAGGATAAAGAATATTTTGTTATTACTACAAACGTAGACGATCAATTTTATAAAACTGGATTTGATATAAATAATATATTTACTACTCAAGGAAGTTATAAATATATTCAGTGTGGCAAAGCTTGCCACAACAAAATATACAATGCTACAAATTTAGTAAAAGAAATGATTAAACAAACATTTGACTGTAAAATACCAACAAGACTCATACCCAAGTGTCCAGTATGTGGTAAAAATATGGAAGTAAATATAAGAAAAGATTCATATTTTGTTCAAGATAATAATTGGTACAAACAAGAGTACAGATATAAAAAATTTATAGATCATTCCATAAATAAAAATGTCCTTTTATTAGAACTTGGGGTAGGATTTAATACACCGGGAATTATCAGATTCCCATTTGAAAAAATGACTTATCAAAATCCTAATTGGAAGTTAGTACGAGTCAATAAAGACAATTGTAATACACTTATTGATTTAAAAAATAGAGGTATATTGATAAAAGATGACATAAATGAAATTATTAATATAATAGCATCATATACTTAATAAAACTGTAAATTAAACTGTAAAAAACATATTTAATATACACAGTTTAATTTACATTCTATTATATTTATATTAAAACAATTTAATCCTTTCTTTTTGCTACACTTTATTACGCAGGTTGTATCTGCTTGCTCACGTAGATTTACGTCATTGCGGACATATAAAAAGAGACTAGAATTTTACTTCTAATCTCTTAAAAACTATATAAAAAAGAACTAGATTTTACTCTAATTCTCATCATCTTCTCTTTTTTCTTTATAATCTAATGCTTCCTTGACAACATTTTTTAAAAATGTACCATCATCTAAACCTCTATCGTCTAAATAAATACTATAATCTTCTTTCTCTTCCATAATTCCATCCCCTTTTTTGAAATACTTTACTATATATATTATGCAATGCCTCATTTGTCAATAAATTTGAGTTACTAGCATTATTTTTTATAGTTTTTTTAACTTCAAATAATACTTCATCCCATATCTCATTAAATTTTATAATTTTATTCGGGTTATCTTCTACTATTTCAAGGAAATAATTATAATCTTTTCCTATTGCTATTATACCACACATTTTTTTATTTGCAATCATTGATGCTATATCATTTTTAGAGAATGTATCATTATTTGGAATTTACATTCTATTATATTTATATTAAAACTCAATGTTATACATATCTTTAACATGTTTTATTGCATATTTACATTCTATTATATTTATATTAAAACAGGTTATTAGAAAAGTGTACATTTTCTGCATTTAAAATACTCCAAATCTGTCTAACTTTTTAAATTTTACTTCCTTCTTTATTTTCTAGATTTATATCATATACTAATATAATATACATAATTACCACCACATTTTAAAACCTTCATAATTTTCTTCATCACCCAATAAATAATTAATTAGTTTATATACTTCTAATCTCATCAAATATTCATAACTAACATCTCTATCTAGTTTTTTATGCTTAATTGTTGTTTGTAATCTTTTATCTATTTCTATAGTTATTTCCCTTCTTGCTTTATCCTTAATATATAAAAAGTTTAAATCCTTTTCAAAATCTTTTTCTGTTATCTGATTTTTATTTAACATAGAAAATATAAGTCTATCACAAATAAGTGGTTTAAAAATTTCAGCAATATCTAAGCAAAGAGAATATCTTCTTTCAGACGGTTCATGCAAATAACTTATAGTAGGATTTAATTGCGTTTTATATATTTCACTTAACACTCTTGTATATATAATTGTATTTACATAGGATATCAGTGAATTTATAGCATTATCAGGTGGGTTTTTAACTCTTTTCTCAAAATTTATATCCTGATTTATAATATTATTCCAACTTTTATAGTACACTTTTCTTATATCTCCTTCAATTCCCATTAATTCATTTACACTATTACATTTAATAATCTGACTTCTATAATAATCTATTTCTTTAATATTTTCTTCTACATTTTTACCCCTGTTTTTATAGTAAACTAAATTTCTATGAATATTGTATGATGCCGCATCAATAAAACTCTTAGCTATTTTTAGTCTTTTGTTAGCATCAATATAGTGTTCTACCTGTTTTATTAATAATTTACCTGAAACTAATGTTTCTTTAGGATAATATGTTCCTGCATAAAAACCATAGTAATTAAAAAAATGTATTTTTATTCCATACTGTGCCAACAAGTTTAATAATGCTGTATTAAAATCAAATTCTGTCATAACATAAATATCTTCAACTCTTTCTATGGGTATGACTTTTTTTGTACTATCTTTGTATATAATTTCTAATGTATTATCTTTTCTTTGTAATCTACCACTTTTATATAAATAATATGATTGTTTCATAAAACCTCCTAAATATAACATAAATCATAATATGCACATTTTTTACATATTTTAGATTCTATTTTTTTAGGAATTCTGTCGTTTTTACATATTTCTTCAATTTCTTGTATTACTTTTTTTAAGATTATTTTATCATTCTTTTCTAAATTAATATGTTCTGTTCTATGCAAAAGAGGAAAATCTATTTCTGCTTGAACATTTTTAACCCCTTTTTCTTTTAAATAATACATATAGTATTTTATTTGCCATATTGCAGCTTCTTCTATTGATTTTGTCTTCTTAACTTCATGTAGTATCGCTCCATTTTCTATAAAATCTATATTTATTGTATTATCTATTAAAATACCCTTCTTCTCTTTTTTATATGTTGTTTCATCTATTATTTTTCCTATTGATACCAATTCACTATTTTGTTCCATATTTATTTTATTAAAAAAATACCATAATTTTCTTTTACACACAAAATAATAATATACCATTATACCAGTTATTTGCATACAAAAAACTCCTTACAAAAATTTCTCATCTTTATCATATTCCTCATCTTTATTCAATATCAATCCAATATTTTCATCATATTTTAAATCAGCAATTAAAATTTCATTTAAATATGGATTATTAGTTAATCTATCAAATAATTTCCTTTGTTGAGTCTGTGATATTGAAATTGTCAAATTGTAAATTCTTCTTTTTAATTTATGACGTTTTTTAAAATCTAACTCTTTACTATAATTTTCAAACAGTTCCAAATTTTTTTCATATATAATTTTAGGTATAACTCTTATACTATCTATGTTCCTTAACAAATTTTGAGTTTCCTTCTTTCCTATTTGATAATCTATAATATTATTTAATATAATCATTCCATTTCTAAACTTTTTTAAGAAATTGGTACCATCTAACATTTCTTCGGAATATAATTTATCTACTAAATCTACCTTTACAGACTCTTCTAGCATCTTTCCATTATATTCATTTAATAACTCTATACTTTTTTTATTTATTTCTTCATCGTATATGTATTTTATTCCACTAATATTTTTGATATAAATATGGATATTTTCATCTTGCTCTTTATATTCTCTATTTCTATAACATCTACCTAATCTTTGAAATAAACTATCTAATGTTGACATCTCTGTATATAAATAATCAAAGTCTATATCTAATGACGCCTCGACAATTTGTGTTGTTATCCAAATACCACTTTCGTCTCTATTTTTTGAAAAATTCTTTATTTGCTCTTCTTTTTTACTTCTATCATTATAAATAAACCTAGAATGTAATAAATTAACATTATTTAAATTTTCTACTATTAAACTTGAATATAAATCAATTGCCTTCTCAACTGTGTTAACAATTATTAACACTTTATAGGTTTTAGATTGTTTTTTTATAATTTCTATATCTTCCAATATATCTTTATCTTCCAATTTAATTTTATGTCTTAGAGTGGGTTTTATAAATTTATTAAACTTAAATTCAATCCCAAGCTTTTCTAATTCATTTCTATAAATTTGTGGCAAAGTAGCTGTCATTATAACAAAACTACCACCGATTCTATATATCATTTCTAATCCTTTTATGATAATTGCGACGATTTCAGGCGAATATGCTTGTATTTCGTCTATTATAATCTTTGAATAACTTAATGTTGCATATATTTTTTCATATCCTTTATATTTAAATACAAATGGAAATATTTGATCTATTGTACACGCTATAATTTTATTGTATAAATTTTTAGACTGAGTATATATTTCTTCTTGATTATTAAATTCATTTTTTTCTTCTAAATAGTCTAAAGCTGTTGAATGTAACAAACCAGTATATACATATCCCATATCTCTTTTTATTCTATCATATATTGCATTTATACTTGTTCTTATTGGTAAAGTAAAAAAAGTTTTTCCTTGGTTACTCCAAAGCAAAGCAGCTTCTGTTTTTCCTATCCCTGTAGAACCTATTACCAATAAATTACTGTTTGAGTTTTCTTCACAAAAATTTTGTAAATCATTCTTTTGATATCTGTTATTTATCATAAACTCTTTAACATATTCAGCTATATTTTCTATAGTATTCTCTTCAACTTCCATTTCTGCTGAACTGCTATGATCTAATTTATGCAAAATCCCTTTCAATAAACAATATTCTATAAATATAGCATCTGTTTCTTTTATTCTATTTTGAACATATTTAATATATATACAATTCATATTATCTTCTATATCATATGAAATTTCAGATTTTATTTTTTCTAATTGAGGAATAATATCTTCGTCAAGAATTTTTTGAACATATATATTATTAATATCTTTACCTTCTCTTTCATGATGATAATATATTGATTGATATACTAGTTTCTTTTCGTCTTTTGATAAGCCATATTTTTCAACTGGTATAAACATAGGAGATATTTGTTCATGTTTTACAGTTTCATAATCAAATTTCGTATTTAATAATGGTTCTTTTATTTTCTCTCTTATTATATTTTGAAAGGGAGTATAAACTTTTCCTAAATCATGATATTTACATATTATTTCTAATAAAAACCAAAACCTATTTTTATCAAAATTTGCTTTTTTTAATATCTTTGATCCATATAATTTTTTCAATAATATCATATTTTCTAGTAATTTATTTGTATGCTCTTCTAATGTTTCTACTGGATTTGATTTTGCATAATACATATTTTGACTCCTTTTTAATCATCCTGTTTATAGAAAAATATATAATCTCCTTCTTCATCTACTTTTATATTTTCCAATCCATTATTGGTATTTTTTTCTACAAATTTTACATCTACTTTATCCCATTTTCTCAAATTATTTTCTACAGTATATGTTGTATTTAATCTATAATTTATTCCTTGAATATCTTCTTTATCACACATGTATTTAGGAACATATGCATTATACTTATTTATAAAACCACTTATATTATTTAAATTATTTATAAGCTTAATTTCATCCACTCTAACTAAATCCTCATTTCTTCCTAACGTAAAGGACTCTCTTCCATAAATAATACTTTCATATATATTATTTATAATACTGTCTTCTGCTTGCACATGGATTACTAATTCTACATTTAAAAGCTGATGGATATTTCTAGGCATTGATGTAACTTTGTTCCCTTTAAACATTCTAAGAGTTTGATAATTATTAAATATACTTTCATAGTTTCCCTGTATAGATATATTCATAGAAAAATATTCTCCAGAATTTGCTTTTAATATTCTATGAAACATCCCGAATTACTGTAGAATATGGTGGAAGAGGATACGTTTCTGCAACCTTAAAAGCAAATGGTTTCTTATAACATGCTGTTTCTTGGAATAATTTTAACTTTAAAACTTTCATCTTTTTCCTTTCTAAGAATTTTTATCCTTACATATAATATTCATCTACTTTGTTCTCCAAATCTTCAAAAAATTCTTGTATACTCATTGTATTAAATTCATTTTTTATTTCTTGCTCATTTTTTAAACTATTTTTTATTATACCTACACTTGTATCATTTTCTATACTCTTATCTCCTAATTTTAAAGTTACTGTATCTTTTAACATTCCAGTATCTAAAACAAACTCTCCGTCTTTTCCAATTAATTTAATTCTTCCTAAGAAAAATGGAGAATTCAATTTATATACACCACCAATTACAAATACCGGACTTAAATTTTCCTCTCTTCCTCTTATTTCTCTGTTTAAAACTTTAACAATTTCTAATAACTCTTTTACTCTTTGTGCCTTTATAGCATTATCTAATTCAATATTTCCATCTATACCTATTTTCTCCAAATCAATTGTAATTGTATATGTATAATAACTTAAATGTTGTTCTATATTAGCTAAATTTGGAAAATCATTTATTCTATCTGCTAGTCCCTTATTATTTAAAAACTCAATATCACTTTTATATTCTTCTAGTGAGATAGCATTGCTTATTCTAACTGATGCACTTCTAATATTAGAACCTCCAGTATTCTCCTCTGTCTTTTTAGCAGTTTTCATATATCCAAATAAATCCATCTCTTGTGAATCTTTTATTGTTAGGTCATCTTTAAATTGTATAGTTCCTTTTGATTTATCTACTACTTCCAAATTCCAATTAAACATTTTATTTCCAAGTCGTACAATATCATATCTTAATGCTTGTCTAGATGCAAAAGTTTATGTACTTCCATCTCCTCTTGATAATTTTTTTAATTCTGATATATTTCCTATACCTTCACCATAGTTTAAGCTTTGTGCTCTAAATATTATTGTAATTGATAAACCTTTTTTTAACTCTTCCATTATATATTCCTCCTTATTCATTTTCACTTTTCTTCTCAAATTTATTTGAAATTAATCCAGATACAAAACTATGTCCTATTGATTCAAAATCTAAATCTGTATCTTGCATTACCTCTAAAAATATTGGCGATATATCTTTTCCCATTGATATATGAACTCTAATAACAATATCCATAAACTCTTTTTTATTTCCAGATTTTATACTATTTAACATTTTATAGGTATAACCCGAAATTTTATTGTCTTCATTTTTTTCTTTTAACTCTTCATGTATTGATACTCCTAAATTATATAATACTTTTAATTTGATATTATTTTTCTTAATCTTTTCATCCACTCCTATTTCCTCCTCTTTTAATAAATTTAATATCAATCTTATTTGCGTTGTTATATAAGCGTTAAAACCACTTTTATTTTCTTTTGTTAATTCTTCTCTTAATCTATCATTTATAATATATTTCATATCTTTATTCTTAAATATATAATCTACTAATTGTATTTTATATCTATAATCATTTATTAAATTTAAAGTAGTTTTTGAATATTTTACAAAAAAATTAGCTACATATCGTTTTATATTAAAATACTCCATTCTACTATATGCTAAATATTCCGTTTCAAATTCTATTATAAATATATTGTCTAATTGCCACTTGCTAATATTTTTTTGTTGTTCTACCATATTTAATATTAGTTCTTCATATGGATTATATATTATACTATTTAGTGCAAACGTTTGACTTAAATAATTATTTATTTTTAATAGATCACTTACACTTGTATCATAATTTACAAAACTGTTTACCTCTTTTTCCTTATACATTACTTGTCCATTAAAATTTTCCTTTATTGTTTTCTTTATACCTGAAATACCTGCAGGTATACAAAACAATATTAATTTACATATAGAACATATTGGAAATTCTACATTTTGATTCCAAAAAAAGTTTTTCATATTGTCACTACTTACTGCAAGAGGTATAAAATTACCTTCTGAATAATTGGTTGTTATAGATTTATTATTTTCACACATATAACAATGTGACATTACATTTTTTTGTATATACTCTTTTACTTCTTTTAGGCTCTTATCTTTATCAATAAATCTCTTTTGTATTGTACAATATATTTGCAAAAATTCTTTTGAAACCAGATTACTTTCTAGTTTTTCTTTTAATATTCTTTTAATATCTTCTAATGTATATTTTTGATTTAGTATTCCTTCTATAAAATCCATTTCAATAATATTACTAATATAATCTTTATACATAATATCTTCTTGTTCTTCAAATGTTAAGGCATTTCTTATTACATTTAAAAAACTTTTTTGACCAAAGTAATTTTTACTTAATATACTCTTAAATAGATTTAGTGTTAATCTTTTATTTATATCATCTTTTTGAATCTCTGATATTATATTATCTTTTATTTGACTCAATAATTCTATATTTTCCTTAGTCTTTATATTATCAATTTTGTTATATTCACTTAGAATATTAGCATATGTAATATCGTCATATTTTTTTATCTTATCTAATTGTTTTTTTATAATATCTTTTAAATACTTTTTTTCAACCTTTATATTTTCTTGTCTTTTTTTTATTTTTTTATTATCAACAGTTTCTTCATTCATGTATTTTTTTATTTTTTCAAAAGAACTTTCTATTCTATCTTTTGTTTTAGCACCTATATTATATTTATCAAAAAAATACTTGAAATAATATTTATGAAAATTTTTTAATTTACTAGTTTCAAATGTAATATAGTTTTCTTCTACCTTAGCAAAATTATCATTATTATATTCTAGTATTCTTAAAAAACCAACTATTCCACTGTTATAGAACCAATCATTTAAATATATTGTTGTTTTCAATTTAACACCTCACTATTATTCTATATGATTTGAAACATACCAAATCCACTGCTACGTTTACTCCCCATCCCAGCATCATATAAATATTTCAACAATTGTTTATCTCCTGATATTTTAAAAATACCTGTTGAAGTTTCTATCTTCTTTTCATAAAATTTTACTATTACTTTTTTCGCTTTTATAGCTTCTATATCAAAGCTATTTACTAAATCTTCTTTAATATCTGTAATTTTTAATTGATGTCTGATATTTATTTTTAGCATATCTTTGAATTCTTCATAATTAAATGAATAATAATAATCTTTATCTTTAAAATGACTTCTTACCACTAATGGAGACATAAATTTTATTGTTATCTTTTCTGAACTTATTTGTTTATCTAAAGACACACCAATATTTTTTATAGTCCATGAATTTTTATCTAATGAAAATTTTTTATTTTTTTGATGATTCAAAGCATTATATAGAATAATTGATGTTTCATAATCTGCAATAGAAAGATTTAGCTCTAATCTTTTATTTTCTATTATTATTCTATCTTCTATAAATTTCGGATTACAAAAAAATACCGAAAAAGTATAAGGTTTTATTGTTGTATCTCTATTATTGTAAAATTTTTTATAATATTGTTCATTATACTCTAATAAAGATAATTTTATAAAACTTATTATACTTTTGCGATATTGTATAGGCAAAATCTCATTTTCTAAATCTAAATTTAATTTTAACCTCATGTTTTAACCTCCTAAAATTCAATTATAATAATGTATATTTATAATACTTGAATTTTTTATTCCTTTTATAAATAAAATGTGTAATAACGATATATACTTCTTCTAGATAAAATATATTGATATTACTTTACATTTTAAATTATCTTAAATTTAATTCTTTTGTAATATTTTATTTATTTCATTTCTTATATTTAAATATATCATATCTATATCGCAAAATCTGTCGAAACTTGTCTTTTATTATCAAAAAAACTCAATAGATATATAATTTTTTACTAATTTAATCTTTTGTTTCTATATCAAAATTCTGATTTGTATAGTAAGATTAAAGACTTTAACCTTCGGGTTATGAGCGAGGTTTGACCACTTTTTGTAGTTTTGTGGAAATTAGAGTTTTTGTTGGTATTTCAGGATTTACATGAATTTTACTTTACAGAACATTTGTGCATTTTTAGGGCATTTTTTGAGAAGATTTCACCCAATTTTTACCCAACTGGTTA
>CALXJF010000039.1 GCA_944388575.1 uncultured Clostridia bacterium | reverse complement strand
AAATCGTGAATTAAAAAATATTATTTAAAAAATATTTTCCAATTCACGATTTTTTGTGCTACTTTTTCAGCAGCCTCTATATATGCATAACCTTTTTTGTTATATCTATATATGTAATTTTTTTCCCTGTTGTAGCCAAAACCCTTAATATAATTTCCCCGAAGCTTACTACTTGTGTATATAAAAGTATTACAGGTAACCCCTGTCCACTTTGTGGTGGAACTCGTTATATAGCTGGATTAAAAAATGTATTTAATAATCCTAGTTATTTATTGCATCCATTTGGATTTATGATTTTTTTTATTCTTTTTGAAATCTTTTTTAGATTTTTCTGTTTTTATAAGATAAAAAAAGATAATAAAAGTTTAAAAAATTTGATAGTATTTGATATTATATTACATTTTATTGTTTTTATATTGTTTGTATCATATGAAATATATTTTATAGTTTATACATAAACTAAACTCCCCGGAAATTGTTCCAGGGAGTAATTTTTTATCTGCAGCAGTTCCATTCTCTTGCTAATGAAAAATCTTTAATAATCTCTCCGTTAGAAAAAGGAACAAATTGTGCCACCTCCTTGAATCCTGAGTTTATTAAATCGACAAGCACATCATGATGACGTGTAACGTAAGTATTGCCGTCTGTGTTTATAAAAACAATTGTGCCGTTGTTTGTGTAATACGAACCTAAGTAGGTTCTTTCATCGTTTCCAAACAATGTACTTTTATGGAGGTGTGGATAGTAAGTATCCACATAAAGAGGATGAATTACTTTAACACCTGCTGAAGGTATTTTAAAACACCGAGCTGTTGATATCGCTTTAATATTATTTTTTTTGCAATAATCTTGGCACTTTTCTTCGTACACTTTAATTCTTTCATTTTTTGCCAACTCTTTTAGCTGTTCCCAGTATACCTTTTTATTCCTGGGATAATTGCTATTGGAAAAAGGAACATACATGCACTTTTCGGTGAATCCTTCCTCCAATAAAATCTCAAAAGCATGCTCATAACTGGGTATGACAAAAAGGTTATTGTCATATACAAAGGCTATAATGCCATTGTTTGACCAGAAAGTTTTTTCATCCTTCATTGTTATTGTTGGAGTATAAGAATCCATTTTTTCGAATTGTGGCCAGCAAACTTCATAGCTTTTGCCGTTTTGTAATATTACTGCATTTTCCATTAATTCTCTTAAAGTTTTCATTTTAAATCCTCCTAAATTATTAGTTCCTGTAAAAACAGGTAATTGGATTAATATTCTTATACAATATATTATACCATAACTTTACATAAAACACAATATAACTCAATAGATTTTTATTTTATAATTAAATTTGGAAATTATATTGATTTTATTTACATAATGTGATATAATTCCAAATATGAGGTTGGGATGTAAATGAAGTATAAAAAGGAGAAAAAATGTCAACTTTATCTAGCATAAAATACAATTTAGACACTTTGTATAAAAGCAAGAATGAATTTGATTGGCTGATGACTCAAAAAGAAATACCAGTAAAGAAACTAGATAGAATGTTCAAATTAAAAAAGGAAATGTTATATTCACTTAGTTGTATATTATCAGTTAATGCAGAGGACGTTTTGAGCAATTCTTTTTATACAAGTGTTAATTTTGTAGAACAGGGAATAATTAATTTATTAAAACAAAAAGAAGAAACTTTAGAGCAGTTATCTAAAACTCATAATATTATTTTGAGTGATGCAAAAAGAGTTATATCTTTGTTATATTCTATGGATATATTACAAAATAGCATACATATAAATATTCAATCTGAAAATAAACTTTTAGAGTTAAAGAAAGTTTATTTGCTTATTTATGATTCAAATCAAAAAGAAATAGCATTAAGTTATTTAAAAAAAGTACTTGTTAAATATAAGTCAGGCTTTCTTAGTTTACTTGAACTTATTAGACAGCATCCTTTAAAAGAAGAGCTTTCTTTTGAAGATAAACAAATAGTATTTAATGTATTTTCTAGTATATCTTTAGATTATCAGATTGGAAATATAAAAGATAAAGTATATGGTGAAACTAAGGAAGATAAGGATTTTGTAGAAAAAACAAGTGATTATTTGTATTATTTTGAAAAAATGTTTTTAAAACTAGTAAAAATATGTAATATTAATTTATCTGAATTTTATTATCAAATAGAAAATGAAATGAACACTATGGATGTTAACGAGGTATATTTAGATACTAGTGTTGATTTTATTTGTAAAAAATATGATTATGATATATCAAATGAGATTCAGAATTTAAAAAAAATTCAACAATTAAATAAAGATAAATTAAATAGTTTAATAATAGAATTAATAGGATATAATGGGGTAACAGATTTATCACTGTTACTAAATAATATAAGAGAAACAAATATGTTACCAGAGTATCTTAAAGATTCAGATGAATATGATAATATATATAAAATTGTTCAAAATACAGATTTTTTGTTAAATAGTGATGTTCAAGTATATACTGTTTTGGATGAGATTTCTAAGAACATGATAAAAGACTTTGATGCAGAGGAATATATAAAGGGATATAGATATAATTTAAATGACTTGATAAGACAAGTCTCACATTTTAGGCAATATTATATAACTCTATTAGATGATATAAAGGATAAAATACTTAAATCTTATGAAAGTAAAATTAAAGAAATAATATCTAAATCTGGTATCAAAGATTATGATATTAAAGAAAATAATAATATTTTAAATAATCTTAAATTTGAAATCAATTTATTAAAGGATGCTCTAAAATATATAAATAAGAATTTTAGAGAATTTTCAAATAATAATTTAAAGATATATACAAAAGCTATACAAAAAAGATATCATGTAGATAATTTATTTGAAACTTTGGAAAAGATAAAGTTAAAAAATTCTTATGCTATAAAAACAAAGAAATTAATAGAAAAAGAGAAACAATATTTAAAATCGTTTGTTGATAGGAAGATTATAAAAGATAATTTAGTGAATGAAATAATAGATAATGTGATTGTTGAAGATGAAAAGCTAAAACAAGAAATATTAAATATGTGTTAATCTAGTGCAATATAATATGGTTTGTACTAGATTTTTTGTGTTTTGCATAAATATACTAAAGAGGTGTATTTTTTAATGAAAATAAATATAACGGTTAAGTTTTTTAAATGTTTTTTTGTAATTATGATAACTATATTTTTAACTTTAAATAATAAAGTTTTTGCAGATGAGTTAAATAGCAAAGAATTTATAGATATAAATGTACCATCAGCTATTGTGATTGATTTTGAAACTGGAAGAGTTTTATTTGCAAAAAATGCAGATGAGCGAAGACCTATGGCATCTCTTACTAAGATAATGACTTCTATATTGCTGCTTGAAAATTGTGATATGGACGAATTAATAGAAGTTCCAGGAGAGGCTACTTGGATTGGAGGATCTGAGGTGGGGTTAAAAAAAGGAGATAAGGTTACTGCTAGAAGTTTGTTATATGGAATGTTGCTTCCATCACGGTAATGATTGTGCTTACACCGTTGGGCTACATATAGGTGGAACTATAGAAAATTTTGCACGTATGATGAATAATAAAGCTAAAGAAATGGGACTAAAAGATACATCTTTTACTAATCCTCATGGACTTGATAATGATAATCATTATACTACAGCTAGAGAAATGGCAATAATTACCAAGTATGCTATTGAGAATAAATATATTAATCAAGCTATGAATACAAAAAGTGAAACTGTTAATTTTGGTTCTTTTTCTAAATTATTAACAAATACAAATGCTTTATTAAAAACTTATCAGTATGCTGATGGAGGAAAGACAGGTTTTACTAATAAAGCTAATAGATGTTTAGTTGCGACGGCTACAAAAGGTGATAGTAGATATATTGGAGTTGTACTTGGAGCTGAGACTACACAATTAAGATTTAATACAATGAAAGATATTTTAGAAGCATCATTTGAAAGATATAAAAGAACTGATATATCTAAATATCTTAATTTTTATATTAATATTCCAGTAGAAAAAGGAAATATAAAAAGTTATGAAAGGCAATATGAGGATACTATGATTCTTCCACTTGATGAAGAAGAGTATGAGGGGATATATATAAAACAAGATGTAGTACAAAAAATAGTTCCTCCAATGTATTTAGGTGATAGGATAGGAAAGATTGAAGTGTATATCAAAGATGAAAAAATATATGAAAAAGAGATTATATTAGATCAAAATATTTATAAAAAAAATGTCTTAGATTATATTAATGAAGGATTAGGAAATATGTTTAAAAAATTTGAAAAAATTTAACACTTAATTTAGTTATACTTGCATTTTTTATTAATGTATAATATAATAAAATATGTCGAAAAAAATAAAGGTTG
Organism: uncultured Clostridia bacterium; assembly: GCA_944388575.1. Classification (GTDB taxonomy): domain Bacteria; phylum Bacillota; class Clostridia; order TANB77; family CAG-465; genus CAG-465. The sequence goes on along the minus strand of CALXJF010000039.1, from coordinate 7,148 downwards.
GGAGATCGAATATATGAAAGTAGCATTATTATCTGAAACATATTTTCCTCATATTAATGGGGTTACTACGCATATAAAGACATTAAAAGATGGGTTAACAGCTCTTGGACATGAAGTATTAGTTGTTACTGCAAGTCCAGATGCAAAGAAACATTATATAAAAGATGGAGTATTATATTGTCCAGCAATCAGATTAAAAAATATATATGGGTTTGGAGTATCAAATCCGTATAGTAGAACAAGATTGAAATTGTTGGGAGAGTTTAATCCGGATATTATACATGTACATAATGAATTTAGTATGGGACTGTTTGGAATTTATGCGGCTAAAAAACTTAATAAAACTTTAGTATATACCTTACATACATCTTATGATGATTACATTTACTATGTAATGCCAAAAGTTTTGGCTAGAGCTGGAAATAAAATATTAAATAAATATTTAGGTATGTATGCGAATAAATCTAAAGCAATAGTTGGACCTTCTGAAAAGTGTTTTGAATACATAAAAAAAGCTAGTCATAAAAAGAAGGTAAGAATTTTGCCTAATTCTGTTGAAATGAGTTTATTTGATCCTGAAAAAGTGGATGAAAAGGAAGTTGAGGCGTTAAAAGAAGAATTAAATATACCTAAAAATGCATTTATTGCATGTTTTGTTGGAAGAGTAGCAAATGAAAAAAGTATTGATGTTACAATTAAGTATTTGGCAAAAACATTACAAAAAGATGATAATATATATTTTGTAGTAATTGGAGATGGACCGGCATTAGATGATTATAAAGAGTTAGCAAAAAGTCTTAACATACTTGATAAAATACGATTTACAGGAAGAGTGGAGCATGAAAATTTACCTGTGTATTATATGATGTCTAAACTATATCTTACTTCTTCTCTTTCTGAAATGAATTCAATTTCAATGCTTGAAGCGATGGCCATGGGACTTCCAGTACTTCAAAGAATAGATGAAATAAATAAAAATCAGATACAAGAAGGAAAAAATCGGTTATCTTTTTAATAATGAAAAGGAAATGTATAAGTATTTAAAATATTTAAGTAGTCTTGATGATGAAAGTTATAAAAAAATAAAATTTGAAGTAGAAGAGACTGTTAGCCAAAAAGATGAATTAGAGATTGCTAGAAAAGAATTAAAAGTGTATGAAAAAGCAATCGAACGTGGCAGATTACAAGAAATGATAAGAAGAAAAAATAAAGAACAAAGTTTTATAACAAAGGTAAAAAAGCAAGGTAAAAATATTACAAAAAAAGGTGTAAATATAATAAAGAAAACTCTAGTTTGATTTTAAAACTAGAGTTTTGTATTTTAGTTAATTAAAGAATAGTTCAGGAGGTAGCATATTATCAATTACTTGTATTCCAAGTTGCTCTAAATACTTACGACTATCATTAGGATATAATGAATAATGTTCTTTAAATAAACCTATTTTCTTTAATTCTTTAGATATTTTTTCATCTTTAATATCTTGTATATGAAATTCAAAAAAACAATTTGTAAAACAATATCTTCTGTATCTTCTGTTTTTGTCTGCTAAAAAGAAAATATTTGTCATTTCTTGAAAAATATCACCAACTGCAATTGTATATAAATTGTCCTTTATGGTAGAAAGTAAATTATATACTTGATAAAAATAATCATTTTTTGCTCTTTTGCAATTGATGAATACTACAACTTTATATTTTTTTAAGCAAGGAGTATAATTTCTATCATGTACCGAAAGAACTGTTTCAAGTATTTTAATATAATTTTTTTTGTCTATAAATTCAGTAAAATAAATATAGATTATGTGATTAGCGTTAATAGTAATATTATTCATGTTTTTTCTCCTTTCTTAATAGTCAAAGAAAATTTTTAGTTAATTTATGCAAAATATTATAACATTTACAGTGTATTATGTCAATATCGTGTGTATGCTTAAATTAAATGTAATAATTTGTTGAAAAAAGTTTTTGTTCAGTATATAATTAAAATATAAAAGGTGAGAATATGTCAAAAAAATCGTTCTTTAGTAAAAAACAAAGAGAGTATATAGAAGCTATAGTATATATTTTAGCGATTATAATTGTTATATTTTGTAAAGTTTATGGCACAATCTATTTTAGTTTAATTCCTCTTTTAGTAATTTTAGGAATTGTTGGAAAAGTACTTTTTAATAGAGGAGTTGTTACTACTGTTTTTGGTATTCTAGTTTCTGTTTGTATGGTTTATACTAAAGGAAATATGGAGATATTAGAAAATATAATCTATAGTAGTTTGGTTGGACTTGATATAGCTATGGGTGAATTACTGGGGGAATATTTAAAAAAAGCATATCTTCTTTTAAAAAAGAAAAAATCAAAAACTAAAAAGATAAGAAAAAAAGATCTTAAAATATATACCAGTTTAATTATTATATGTATAGTAACATTTATTGTAAATGGTTATACTAACGGAAATATATTAAGTTATGAAAAATGTAAAGCTAGTTTGCTAAAATATATAAACGAGAATTATATGAGTAAAGATGATTTTAGAATTGTCAATGTTACTTATGCTGTAGGACTAAATCCAAATTACTCATTTAATGTATATAATTCACAGGAGGATCATATAAGTAAATTTGTTGTTTATTTAAAAAATACAAATATTGTAGAAGATGAGTATAAGGATACTATTTTAGCTAAAAATAATAGTATAAAGAATAAAGAATTAAAAGAGTATTTAGATAATAATAGTTTTTCTAAAAAATATGGTGATATAGATATTTCACTTAAAATTCTTGATAAAGAAAATATAGAAATAGAACTTAATAAATCTGTAGAAATATTAAATGATATTGAAAAAGAAGTTTTTGCAAAACAAGTAGTAGAGTTTTTAGAAGATATAAAAGGATATAAAGATTATGCTATTTTACAAGATTTATTAATTTCTATAAGTAATAAAAATGATGAAAAAGATATAGTGATTTCAAATATATATATAGAGGGATATAATAAAAATATTGTAAATTCAAATGAAGAACCATTTAAATATATTTTAAAATCTTTATCTATTGAATATATAGATTCAAAATAATACGGAGGATAAGATGATAGAACAAAATAGTTCTAACCAAAATAGGGAAACAAAAAGATTATCAATAATAACTGATATTATACTTTTAATACCATTAATTATAGCAACATTAATAATTATAAAATCAGTAGATTTAACAAATTTGAGCAATGCATCTACTGAAGTTTTATCACTTCAAGTACAAAATCAAAGTATAGAAGATGAAAATCAGTTATATATTAAAACTATAAAAGATGAATTTGGAATAAATGTAATGTATGGAAAAAGTGTAGAAGCTTTTGCTAATAGACTAGATGCTGTGGCTCAATATGATGCATATATAATTAATAATAATTTAAAAATATTATATAATGCATTAAAAAAATATCCAAAACAAGTATTTTATATGTCACTTTCAAAAGAAAATCCAGTGTATATAATGTTAGTAGATCATTTTGATAATAATAATTTAGCTTTAGCCTCTAGAAATAATCTTGATGAATATAGAATTTATATTAGTAATACTGAAAAATTAGAGAGAGCTTTTCATCATGAAATGTATCATATTTTAGAGTATTATATGAGTAAGAGCGAAAATAATTTGTATAGAGGATGGAATAAATTAAATCCTGTTGGATTTAGTTATAGTGAGGATACATCAACATTAACTAAAGAATATGTTTTTGATGAAAATGGAAGTAATGATGAAGAATATTATTTTCTAACTAGATATTCTAAAGCTACAGAAAAAGAAGATAGAGCAGAAATTTTTGCTGAATTAATGATGCTTGATTTTTATCCTAAGTATTTGGATAAAGATCAGAAAATTAGAAAAAAAGTTGATGTAATATTTGATACAATTAAAGAGAATATTACATATGAGAATTTTTATTGTAGTAAATATATAAAATAAAAAATCATAGCCAAGAAATAACTTTTTTGTTAAAAAGTATTTTTCTTGGCTTAAATATAAAATATATGTTTTCTTGATTTTGTAATATAGATGATGTATAATCATATATGTAATGATGGGGTATTAATATGAAATTATTGAAAGTTAAAGATTATATAGAAATATTAAAAAAATATGAGCAAATTATTGAATGTATAAGTTGTGATAATTATTTAGATAGAGAAATTGAATTTTTAACATATAATTCTAAGGAAGCAAAGTCTAATTCAATGTTTGTATGTAAAGGCTTTCTTGATAATTTTAAAGAAGAATATCTGTTAGATGCAATAAAAAATGGTGCTTTTATATATGTAAGTCAAAAAAAATATAACGTTTCATCTCCTTGTATTATTGTAAAAGATGCTTTTATCTGTTTATGTATATTATCAGCTATGTATTATGACTTTCCTGATAAAAAATTAAACTTAATAGGAGTAACTGGAACTAAAGGCAAATCTACAACAGCTTATTATATAAAATATATATTAGATGAATATGCTAAGAAAATGGGATTTAAAGAAACAGCTATAATATCATCTATTGATACATTTGATGGAATAGAGAAGTTTGAGTCACATATTACAACTCCAGAGTCTTTAGATTTATATAAACATTTTTATAATGCAGTAAATAGCAATATTACTAATTTAGTAATGGAAGTTTCATCTCAAGCCTTAAAAGTTGGAAGAGTGTATACTACAGAATTTAATATTGGGGTTTTTTTAAATATATCAGAAGATCATATAAGTCCAGTTGAACATCCGGACTTTGAAGATTATTTTAACTCAAAATTAAAAATATTTAGTAAATGTAAAACTGCTTGTATTAATTTAGAATCAGATTTTAGTGATAAGATATTAGCTGAAGTAAAGAAATGTTCAAAAGAAATAATTACGTTTTCTACAAAAAATAAAGAGGCTGATGTATATGCATATGACATTCATAAACAAGGTCTTGATACTATATTTAAAGTACGAACAAAAGAATTTGATGAAGAGTTTATTTTAACTATGCCTGGATTATTTAATGTTGAAAATGCTTTAGCTGCTATATGTGTAGCATATAAGATGAAGATACCAAAGCAATCTATATATTTAGGATTAAAAAAAGCTAGATCAAAAGGAAGAATGGAAATATTTAAAACTCAAGATGAAAGAATTATATCTATTGTAGATTATGCTCATAACAAGATAAGTTTTGAAAAATTATTTGAATCTACTAAAAATGAGTATCCAGATAGAAAAGTTATTATTGTATTTGGATGTCCTGGAAATAAGGCTTATTTAAGAAGAAGAGATTTAGGAATAGTAGCTGGAAAAAATGCGGATAAGATTTTTTTGACAGCTGATGATCCAGGATATGAAAGAGTTATTGATATTTCAAATGATATAGCCAAATATGTTAAAGAATATATGAATAATTATGAAATAGTTGAAGATAGAGAAGAAGCAATAAAAAAGGCTATAAATTATGCTGATAAAAAGTATGATAAAACTGTATTACTTGTAGCAGGAAAAGGAAATGAAACAAAGCAAAAAGTTCGGACCAGATTATTTATTATATAAATCAGATATAGAATATGTAAAAATGTATTTAAAAGAATATGATATCAGGAAAATAGATAATTAAAAAAAGGTATATCTTGAGTTTAATTTTAAAACCAAGATATACCTTTTTGAATGTTAAGATACTTTTTCTTCTGTATAGCTCTTTTCAATATTTAAATCGTCTGTTGAGTATACAGAGGAAACGTCGAGTTTATATGAAATAATTATATCTTCTGTATCAACGTCACTCCATTCTATTTCTGTTTCTTCTCCCCACATAAACTCATAATCGTTGAATTCTCCGCAGTTATGTGTTAAGCAATCGATTATTCTTCTTTTGTGTTTGTCTTTGTCGTAAGGTGACTTTAAAAATATATACCCTTTTCTTATACTTACAAGATAGTCTTTTTCCATTACAACCATGAAATCCTGTGTTATCATAGTTACCTCCTTATGTATTAACATTAAAAATAAAAAATCGTACCTTAAGTATTTTACCACACTACTTGAATTATGTCAATTAATATAATAAATGTTTTAGAAAAAAAGTGAAAAATTATTATAATAATATTGATTTTTACATGATTAAGATATATAATTATATACCTTATATAATATAAATAGTTTTAGGGAGGAGTGGTAATATGAGATGGATACAAACAATATCTGAGGTAGTAGAAAGTGTAATAGGAATTCCATTAAACTATGTAAAATTGATAATTTTTAGCTTAATTGTATATATAGTTATATATGTAATAAAAGTTGTTTGTATAAATATTTATTTAAAAACTAAAAAGAGTTCTAGAAAAAAATATTTATTTAATAAAAAAGTACATTTAATAGCTAGTATCATAACGCTTTTGTTTTGGGTACTTATATGGGAAAGCCATATAAAGAATTTAATGACTTTAATAAGTTTTATATCTGCAGGTATTACTATTGCTTTAAGAGAAATTATACTTAATTTTTTTGCTGGAGCGTATATAAAAATAAATAAACCTTTTTCTTTGGAAGATAGAATTGAAATAAATGGATTAAAGGGGGATGTAGTAAATATAAATGCTACTAGTTTTGATTTATTAGAAATAGGAGATAGAGTAAATGGTGAGCAAAGTACGGGTAGAATAGTACATGTTCCTAATTCTACCATATTTTCTCATCCTTTAAAAAATTATGTAAAGGCTTTTAAGTATATTTGGAATGAAATTACAGTAAGAGTTTCTTTAGATACAGATATAAGAAAGACTAAAAGAATACTTTATCGAATTGTGAAGAAAAATAGTGTGATAAAAGAAACTCCAGATAAAATGGAAACTCAAGTAAATGATGCGAGTGCTGATTATAGAATATATTTTAATAATTTAGATCCAATTATATATACATCTATTGTTGAAAGTCATATAGAATTATACATTAGATATCTAGTACATCCGAAAAAGGCAAGAGATGTTGAAAATTCTATATGGTTAGATATTTTAAAAGAATATAATAATGGAAATATTAATTTGTATAAAAGTTAATAAAATTTTTAAGTTTCCGCAAAAAATTATATTTATATAAAAAATAGTTATAAATATACTAGAATAATAAAGTAGTTGTG
>CALXJF010000038.1 GCA_944388575.1 uncultured Clostridia bacterium | reverse complement strand
AAAACTTGACAAAAATTTAAGCCTTGATTTCAAGACTTTTAAAAGATATTTTTATTAAAAAAATGTCAAACTACGGAGTGGTGTAAATTATTATCAGAAAAAATTGAGAATATAGTTTAAATTTTGTTAAAAAGTAAATGGTTAGATATATTATTTGATCATTTACTTTTTTAGTTTTGTAATTAATAGTTTATAATTATTTTTGTCGAAAAAATATTTACAAACTATTTTTTTATGATATAATTTAAATGGAATATTGTACGAAAGTAAAAATGAGGTTTGATATGAAAAAAGGAGTAAATATAAAAATAAAAAAGAGATTATTTTCAATTGCAATTATAGGAATAATGTTATTCAGTATTCTTGCGATTAATTTAGTTAATTTTAATAATGTTAGTGCTGCATTGCCAGTATCTGAAATAAAGTATGATGCTAGTAATAATGCATCAGTTTTCCCAGATAGTTATAAAGGATACATAACAGCATTAAAACAAGCACATCCAAACTGGATTATAAAAGCATTTTATACTAATTTAGATTGGAATAGTGTAATTAATTCAGAGTCTTCGGGAACGTATTCAAGGGTTCAAAATTCAGCATATCCAGATGCTTGGAAAAGATTAGAGAGTTCAAACGATGCAAATTATAATGCTGCAGGTTATGTTTTAGCTTCAAAGGCAGCAGTTGCATATACCATGGATCCGAGAAATTTCTTGAATGACCAAGGAATATTTCAATTTAGAGTTGTTGATCAAAATGTTTCTTCAGATAATATAAAATCAGTAAATGAAGCTATGACATATACTCCTATGAAGGATACTGATTATGATGATATTATTACTAGAGTTGGACAAGCTTTAGGAGTTTCACCTTTATTTATTGTTTCAAGAATAAGACAAGAAACATCTTGTGATATTATTAACAATACGTCTATTAATGGTAAACATAGTTCTCATCCAGGTTATTATAATTTCTTTAATATAGGAGCATATGATAGTGCATCAAGTTCTGTTCAATATGGAATTAATTTGGCATATTCTAAAGGATGGAATACACCAGAAAAAGGTATAACTGGTGGAGTTGAATGGTTAAAAAATAATTATATAAAATACGGTCAAAATACTGTTTATTTTCAAAAATTTGACGTAGCAAATCCTTACGGAAATGCGGTTGCATTATTATCATATCAGTATATGAGTAATATAAATGCACCTGCAAGTGAGGCAAAAATTGCTTATGATGGTTTAAGTAGAGCTGGTAAATTAGATAATACTTATACTTTTTATATTCCTATATATAATAATATGCCCGAGACAGCTTCTGTTTATCCAGGTCAGGTAGCACAAGATTATGTTGATGATAATACAAGATTTTATGTGGCTGAAAGTGTGGCACCAGATAAGTTATATGTTCGTTCAGGACCTGGAACTGGTTATAGTATAGTTGCTAAGCTTGATGCTTTAGATCAAATGACAAGAATAAAAAGAAGTTTAAATACACAGTGGGATATGATAAGACTTGACAATGGAATTACAGGATATGTGTTTAGAGAGTATATAAAAGAATATCCTATGGTTACTTCTTTATCATTAAAAGAAACTAGTATTTCGATGAAACTAAATGAAACTCATAAATTAGAATATACAATAGGACCTGATAATGCAAAAAATAAAGAGGTAGAATGGTCAAGTAGTAATTCAAACATTGTAAGTGTAGATGGCAATGGAATTTTAACAGCTAGGTCTGGTGGAGAAGTTACAATAACTTTAAAAGCAAAAGAGACAGGAATTACGGCGACTTGTAAAGTTATTGTAGAAGCGAATGTTGAAAGTATTTCACTTCCTAAAGATACATATACTCTAGTTAAAGGTAAGTATTTAACGATTACGCCTATAATAAAACCAGATAGTGCGCAAAATAAAGAATATACAATAAAAAGTAATGATGAAAATGTGGTTAAAGTGGAAAACTTAAAGTTAATAGGTGTAAATGAAGGTGAAAGTTTTGTTACATTTACAACTAAAGACCAAAATAAAACAGTTACAGCAAAAATAAAAGTTATAGATGTTTCGCAAAGTGATATAATCAATTTTGTTGAAGATATAAAAGTAGATGGACAAAGCAATACTATAAGTAAGATAGAACCAAATTATAAAGTATCTGATATTTTATCTAAATTTGATTTTAATGATGAAAAATATGAAGTAGTTATAGCAAATAATAAAGGAAATGAGATCCAAAATGGTGAATTGATAGGAACTGGAACAACAATTAATTTAGTTACTAAAGATACAAATGATATCATAGAAACTTATACTGTTTTGATATATGGTGATGTAAGTGGTGATGGAGAAATATCACCAAGTGATTATGTGAAAATAAAAAATAGTATTTTAGGTACTGAAAAACTTGAGGGAATATATAAAACTGCAGGTGATGTAAATAAAGATGGAGAGATATCACCAAGTGATTATGTGAAAATAAAAAATAAAATATTAGGTACTGAAAATATTACTCAGTAAGAAAAGAGGTTGAAATATGCAAAAAAAGATAATAGCTTCTGTAATTATTGTTATTCTTACAGTAATTATAATTGGTGGAAATGTATTACATTGTGCATCTATTGGTGTATCACCTGCTAGTGCTTCGTTATATGTTGGGGAAACTACAATTATAACAATAGATGGAAGCGGAGTAGCTGGAAATATTAGTGCTAGTTCTAGTAATTCTTCTATTATATCCATAAGTAGTGTATCTTCAAACTGGATAGAGAACAACCAAATTACAGTTAATATAAGAGCAAATGCAGTAGGAAATGCAAGTATAAATATAAGCGGAAAAGTAGCTAATCTTAGTAATTCTGAAGATGAGAGCGAAATTAGTAGAATGGTGAATATTAATGTAAAGGAAAGAGAAGTTGTCGATAATAATACTAATAATTCTACTATTAATAATAGTAGTAATAATTCATCTTCATATAACTCAAATACCTCTTCTTCAGGTGCTGCAACTACAATTTCAAACACATATTTAAAAAGTTTGCAAATTAGTGAAGAAGGATTAACACCAGATTTTGTCAAAACAAAAACTAACTATACACTAAGTGTTGGTGAAAAGGTTACAAGTATAGACGTTAATGCTGTGGCTGAAGATCCTACATCAAAGGTGACTATATCTGGTAATAATGATATAAAAGATGGTGATAATAATATTTATATTACTGTTACAGCTACTAATGGAGATAAAAGGACTTATACAATTGTAGTTAATAAATCAGCAGATCCAGTAAAGTCTAATTCATATTTGTCTAATCTAATAATAAGTGATATGGTACTTTCACCAGAATTTTCTAGTGAGATACTTGAATATAATGGTGGTACAATAAAAACTGATGAAACCACATTGCAAATATATGCTTATCCTACAAATGAAAATTCTAAAGTAGAAATTATTGGAAATGAAAATTTAATTTTAGGTGAAAATATAATAACTATAAAAGTTACGTCAGAAGATGAAACGTCAACAAAAGAATACAAAATTAGTTTTATAAGAGAGGAAGGAGTAACTCAAACACAAGCTTTAGCTGATGTAGATAATAATAATGATATTGGAATAAAATCTATTTTAAAAGATATATTGTCAGTAATAAAACAAAATGCTTTATTATTACTTATGTATCTTTTGGTTATAGTTGAGTTTATACAAATATTATATTTATATAAGGAATTAAGAAAAAGAGATACTGTTGAGGTTAAAGATGAAAGCACATTTTCTAAATACAATATATCTTTGGATCATGATAAAAAGAATGAACCAAAATATATAGAAGATAGTTCAAGCATTGAAAGTGAAGGAGAAAGTAAAATAAGAACTATATGGGATGAAGATAAACCGGATTTTAATGTGACTGACTCAAAAAGAAGAAGAGGTGGCAATAAAACTGAAAAGTAAAAGAAGATAAAGTTTATTTATTTGGCGAGAAATTAAAAATTATATTTTATAAACAAAGTAGTAAAAATAAAGAATATTTTTACTACTTTGTCTATTTATTAAGTTTATTTAATATATTACTAAATATAATAAGTGATAGTGCTAATAATATCATAACAATATTAAGTAGAAATATATTATTTGTTAGACCTATGAGTAATAATAATAAAAATCCACTTATTCTTCCTAAATTAAGAAAAACTTCTCTTATTGAAAGAAATTCTATTTGATCTTTTATAAGTACATCTATATTTAATATATTAAACAATTTTATTGTATGTATCATTGAAAGTAAATTTATAAGTACGTTATAACATAAATAATAAATAACAATTGTTGTATTTGAGTTAAATAGTATAAATAAAATTAGAGAGAGATTTGGAATAATACTTAAAAATAGTATTAATTTTTTTTCATTTTTATTCTCAAAATATTTTTTATATAGTATTGCAAATATAATTTGTAAAATTGATACAATAGATGTTAGTATACCTAAATTAAAATCAGAATTAAAGGCATTATATACTAGTATAGTATTTATTGTAATAAGTGCACCCGAACTTAAAGTAAATCCACTAATATATGCAAGTAATAGTATTCTTTTTAAACTTTTATTTTGTTGTATGTTTTTTATTGTTTTTATTAAGTTAAACTTTTCTTTGGTATTGGGAATAGGTTCTAAAATAAAAGATAATATTATTTGTATAAAAGAAATTATAAGTATGATTATAGCTGTAAAGCTGTAATTGGTTAAGGTGATCATAGAACCTAAAAAAATAGGTATAAGAATATTTGTAAAATTAGATAAAGTCTTTTTTCTTACTTCAAATTTACTTCTATCGCTATTTTTTATTTTTTTTGTTAAAAAAAAGTTAAATGGCATGTAGTAAAAACTAGTAGAAAGTCCATATAGTATAGAAACTAACCATAAATAATCAATTATCTTATTCTTTAATAATATGAATGATAAAATATATGCGAAATTAAGAAGTATACCTACTCGAAAAGTAAAAATTTTAAGTTTATTTTTTATTATAAATCCGACTATTATTGAAAATAAAAGTAATATTGTATAAGAAAAAATATTAAAAATCGATAAGCTAATCATACTTTCAATGGAAGTTTTTATGAAATATGCAGTTAGAAATGGACCAGAGAAAATTTCAATTATATCACGTAGTACATTTATTAGTATAATAGATTTAAATTCTTTATTATTTTTATTCATTATTATTCCTCCATTATAGCTGATAAAAGTTCAGACACACTATTATATTTATAATTAGCCACTTCTTGAATTTCTTTCTCAGAGTCTTTTATACAGGCACCATTAAATTCTTTAATCATTTCGATATCATTATAACTGTCTCCTATAGTAAATATATTATTTTTTGAAATATTTTCGATTTTTGCAATTTTGCAAATAGCTTTAGATTTATCTATATTAGAAGGAATAATCTCAACTGCATTATAATTTTTAATTAGATAACTAGTTACTTTTAAATTGTAAATATTATTTATTTTATTATTGATAGTTATTGCTTGTTGTAAAGTATTAAATTTCTTGTGAATTTTAGTTAAATTGCTTGATAAAGCACTTACTCTACTATCTAATACACTACAACAAAATGATGTATTATCATTTTTTAAATCTAATTTTTCTATAAGTATTCGTTGAATATCTTTATCTATACTTGAACTAAAAATAACCTCTTTTTTGTTATTTAATATTGTATTTCCATGATTAATAATTAGATAATCGAATTTTATATTAAATTTAGTAATATCATTCATAATATCTAAGAAAGATCTCCCAGTAGCAATTGCAAATAAATTTCCATTTTTTCTAAAAATATTTACATTCTTAATATTATTTTTTATATCTAATTCGTTTAAATAAAAAGTATTATCATAGTCACTTACAAGAAGTTTTTTCATAATGTACACCTCGATTTTTTATTTATTTTTTAGTATATAATACAATTTTTATTACGTCAACATTTGAAAATAAATTTTATCGAAAATTGTTGAAATAAAAAATTATATAGTATATAATTTCATATAAAGGTTTGATATTATGAAAAGATTAGTTAAAGAATTTTTAAAAGAAAATAAGTTTAGAATTTTTATTCAGTTATTATTCATAATGATAAATATGTATTTATTAACTATCCCAGCAAGGATAATTGGTAATATAATAGATTTATTCTATGATTATGATGTAAATAGAGTAGAAATAATTAATAGTGTTTTTTTACTTATGGGAGTAAGTGTTTTATTATTAATTGTTAGGCTTACATGGAAATACGTTGATACTTTAATTCCAAGATCTTTTGAAAGAATAATAAAAGATAATATATTTAATCATTTCTTGAAAATGAAAATCACAGATATTCAAAGAATAAAAAATGGTGAAATAATGTCATATTTTGTAAAAGATGTTTCAGAAATAAGACTAGCATGTCACCATTTATTTAGTTTTGTACCAAGAATAGTTTTTACATTTATTTTTGCAATATATTCAATGATGCAAAATGTTGATTTTAAACTTACAATTATATCCTTATCACCGCTTATTGTAGCTGTTTTTTTACTTATATGGATAAGAGAAAAAATAAATATAAATTATGCTAGATCACAAAAAGATTTTACAAAACTTTCAGAATTTTTACAAGAAAGCACAGATGCTATAAGGACTACAAAGGCTTATCAATTAGAAGATAAACAAATTGAGATATTTGTTGAAGATAATAAACAGGTAAAATCGAGTAATATTAAAGTTAATTTTTATTCAACATTACTTTCTATAGCATTAAATACATGCTTTGGATTAAGTTATGGTGTTGCAATACTTTTTGGGTCTAATTTAGTTTTCAATGGAATTATTTCTGTAGGTGATTTAGTTGCATTTAATACACATATTGCATTATTTGTAAGTCCGATTTCTATGATACCAAGAGTAGTTGCAAGACTAAAAAGAGGACAAGTCTCATATAAAAGACTTGATAAGGTATTTGAGTTTGAAGAAGAGAGAATTATTATAGAGGAAACTAAAAGAGCTCTTCTTGACATACCACACGGTGAAAATAAAGATGAATTAGTTGGAGATATTGTAATAAATAATTTATCTTTTAATTATAAAGGGTATATAGAAAAGGCAGTAAGTAATATTGATTTAGTTATAAAGCAAGGAGAAACACTTGGAATTATAGGAAATGTAGGAAGTGGAAAGACAACTTTAATGAATCTTTTAGTCAGATTATATCAAGTACCACGAGGTAAAATTTTAATAAATAATATAGACATTAATGATATTCCAATCTCTGTATTAAGGGAGAATATATGTTATATAACTCAAGATAATTTTTTATTTTCAACTACTGTAAAGCAAAATGTTAGTTTGTTTAGAGATGTTGAAGATGATGATGTAAAAGAGAGTATAAAGAGTGCATTAATATATGATGAGATTATGAATCTTCCAAATGAAATTGATACTGTTATTGGAGAAAGAGGTGTTGACTTATCAGGTGGACAAAAACAAAGACTTGTGATTTCAAGAGCTTTTTTAAATAGGAGTAATATTGTAATTTTTGATGATACGTTTTCGGCACTAGATAATAGAACTGAACAACATTTATTAAAAAATATTAAGAAGTTAACTGAAGGGAAGACTTGTATTATTATTTCTAATAGAATTTCTGATATAAAACATTCAGATAAAATTATTGTAATGGAAAATGGAGAAATAGTAGAGAAAGGAACACATAAATCACTTATGAATATAAAACAAAAATATTATTCTTTTTATAAAGAACAAGCAATAAAGAAAGAAGAATCTTTGTTAAGTTAAAGGTGATATAATGAATAAGAGTATAAAAGATAAGAAGGCAAGGTTTAATAGAACTGTACATCGAATTTTAGAAATTGTAAAACCATATAAAAAGACAATAATAATTTTATCTATTATTTCAATAATAATAAATATATTAGAATTATTAAGACCTTATTTAGTAAAGGTAGTTATAGATGATTATTTGTCTAAGGGAATATATGAAAATGGATTTTTTAATTTAACTGTTATTGGAATAATATATATTGTGATAGTATTAATCGTAAATTTACTGGATTTTGTTGTTACAATGTCTACAAGTATTATGGGAGAAAATGTTGTATATAATCTTAGAAATAAATTGTTTAAATATATAGAATATGCAAAAATAACCTTTCATGATAAAACATCAACTGGAAAGCTTTTTGTAAGAGTAACAAATGATGTGGAAGATATATCAACCTTATTTAAGGATGTTATAACTACTTCAATTAAAGATATTGTTATGATCTTTGCATTAATTATTATGATTTTTTATCTTAATTTTAAATTAAGTATATTAGCATTAACAGTTATTCCTATATGTACGGTTGTTATGTATTTTATTAATAGAACTTTGAATAGAATTTATGAAAAATCAAAAAATATTAGAACTAAGTTAAATACTTTTTTGGCAGAATCTATATATGGTATAAAGTTAATAAAAGTATTTAATAGACAAAAGGAAAAGATGAGAGAATGTAAAAAGTATAATAATGAATATTATAATTCAAGGAAATTAACTGGAATTTTTGAAGGATTATTACCTGCAACAATGGATATTTTAAAAAATTTAGGAATAACAATTATTGTTGTAGCTTGTGTGAATAGATGGTTTAGCATTTCCTTAGATGTAGGTCTTATATATGTGTTTATAACGTATATAGGTAACTTATTTGATCCTATAGTAAGGATTATTGAAAATACTGAAACTTTGCAAGAGGCTATAGTTTCAATTGATAAGATATATGAAATCTTGGAAATAAAAGATAGCTTAGAAGATTTAGATGAAGGAAGATATATAACTAATTTAAAGGGTAAAATTGAATTTAAAAATGTTTGGTTTGCTTATGAAAAAAATAATTATGTTTTAAAAGATATTAGTTTTACTATAAATCCACACGAGAGTGTAGCATTAGTAGGTAAGACTGGTTCACGGAAAAACTACGATTACTAATTTAATAAATCGTTTTTATGATGTGAATAAAGGGCAGATTTTAATAGATGGAATAGATATAAAAGAAATTAATAAACGAAGTTTAAGAAGAAATGTTGGAACAGTTCTACAAGATCCATTTATATTTGCAAAAAGTATAAAAGATAATATAAAACTATATAGAAATATTTCTGATGAGACTGTAAATAAAGTACTCAAATTATCATCTGCTAATAAGTTTGTAGATAAGTTACCAAATAAAGTTGAAGAGGTGGCAAGTGAAAGAGGGGATAGTTTTTCCTTTGGAGAAAAACAGCTACTTTCTTTTGCTAGAATATTTGCACATAATCCAGCAATATTTATATTAGATGAAGCAACATCTAACATAGATACTAATACAGAACAATTAATACAAAAATCGATAGATATAATTTCTAAAGATAAAACTTCAGTATTTATTGCTCATAGATTATCTACTATTGTTAATGTCGATAAGATAATTGTTTTAGACCATGGAAATATTATAGAAGTGGGAAATCATTTAGAGTTATTAAAGAAAGGTGGATATTATAGTAATTTATATAATGCATATTATAATAGTTTAGGTTAAAAGAAACTAGATTTGGCTAGTTTCTTTTAATATATATTTATATATTTATTTAATAAGATTTTCAAAATATGCGATTAAAAGCAGAATATAAAGGGATTTTTATCAGAGTTGTTAAAAAGAAAAATAGAGATATGAAATGACAGATATATCAACAATTACAGAAGTAACTAATTTATTAAGAAAAGAAATAGGGAAAATAAAGTAAGATTAAGAGTAACTTGGTGAATTGTTAATTTGTACATTTCGACTTTTAATTAAAGGAATATTTTTATAATAATACTTATATATTGTATAATGAGGTGAAGATTTTGAAAAGAAATTTAATTTTGGATGCTCATGCAGATACAATTAAAGAGGCCTTAGATGATAATTTATCAATAGATAACAGAAAATATTCTTTTAATGTTAGTGATATAAAAGATAAATTACCATATATTCAATTTTTAGCTTCTTTTGTAAATCCTACATATACAGAAGAGTTAAATGGAGGTTTTAAAAGAGTAAATGAAATATTAGATAAGTTTTATTATGAGTATGATAAATATTCAGATTATATGAAAGTGATTAGGACAAGTGAAAATTTAGATGAAATTATTTTAGAAAATAAATTAGGAGTAATTTTAACTGTTGAAAATGGAAGTGCTATAAGTAATGATTTATCTAATATAGATCTTTTGTATAATAGAGGAATAAGAATAATGTCAGTAACTTGGAATAAAGATAATGAGCTTGGTTGTGGTGCAGAAACCATAAATGATATTGGATTAACTAAATTGGGTAAAGAATATGTAGAAAAAATAAATAAAAAAAATATACTTATTGATATTTCTCATTTATCTAAAAAAGGTTTTTATGATGTTGTAAATATAACTTCTAAACCAATTGTTGCTACTCATTCTTGTGCAGATAAACTTTGTAAACATCATAGAAATCTTTCTGATGATCAAATAAAACAAATTGCAAAATTAAATGGGGTAATAGGAGTGTGTTTTTATTCAAAATTCTTAACAAAAGAAATAGTAGCTACAGCTGATGATATAATAAATCATATTGAATATATAGCTAATTTAGTTGGAATAGATTATGTTGGGCTTGGAAGTGACTTTGATGGAATTTGTAAGGAGGATTTACCAATTGATTTAAAGGGAGTAAAAGATATAGATATAATATTTAATAAAATGAAAAGTAGAGGATTTAGTAATGAAGATATATTGAAGGTATCTTCAAAAAATTTTGTAAGAATATTAAAAGAAAATGTTCTTTAAGTTCAATTTTACAATATATAATGTAAATAATAATTATTAAATAATATTAAGAAAAAACGTTGTTATTACAACAAATGTAATTCAACGTTTTTTAGCTAAGTAATATCATCACTTGTTTTTTTGTTTATTTTCCAACCTTGTATATCTGACCTTTTTATTGCACCCATGATATGTGATTTTACTTTTGGTATATCTTTTTGTAAATCTTTTATTAAATCTTTCATATATTCTCTCTTTGTAGTTCCATCATATGGGCAGCATTTTTCCATAATAGGAAAATTCTTTTCTCTTGCGACAGCTCTAATTTCTTTTTCACTTACATATATAAATGGTCGAATTGTTTTTACATCACTACGGCTAAGATACGTAACAGGAGAAAAAGTATGAATTTTTCCATTCAAAAAGAGACTCATAAGTAAAGTTTCCATTACATCGTCACTATGATGTCCTAAAGCAATTTTATTACATCCATGTTCAATTGAAATACTATTTAACATTCCACGTCTCATGTTAGCACATAAGGAACATGGATTTTTTTCTTTTCTTATATCAAATACTACTTTAGATATATTTGAGTTATATACAATATATTCTACTCCTAAATTATTACAAAGTTCTTCTAGTTGTTCAGTTTTAAATGTTTCACTTCCGTGGATGGATAGTAATTGCCATAATATTAAATTTTTTAGGATAAAATTTCCTTAAATAATATAACGCATGAAGTAAAGTTAAACTATCTTTTCCTCCTGAAAGTCCAATGGCAATTTTATCACCTTCGTCAATCATATTATAATCATCTATAGCACGTCGTGCTTGCCCTATTATATGTTGTAACATATTTATCAGTCTCCTTTAATAATAGTTGTATTTTAACACATGTTTAACATAAAATCAATATATTGATAAATATATTTGATTGTTATATTGTAAGATTAAATTGTATGTGTTATACTTAGTGTAAAAATAGGGAGAGATGTAGTTTATGTTAGAAATAAATAATTATAGTAAAATATATAGTGGAAAAAAGGTTGTTGAAAATTTAAATTTAAAAGTTGAAGATGGGGAGATTTTTGGATTTATTGGACATAATGGTGCTGGTAAGACTACGACAATTAAGTCAGTTGTGGGTATTTTAGAATTTGAAGAAGGAGATATTATCATCCGTAGTTTGACATTTTTTTAATAAAAATATCTTTTAAAAGTCTTGAAATCAAGGCTTAAATTTTTGTCAAGTTTT
>CALXJF010000037.1 GCA_944388575.1 uncultured Clostridia bacterium | reverse complement strand
CTTTTTTACATAAAATCATTATATCATATTTTCACGATTTCGTAAAATTTTGTGTCTATATATCTATTCTAACACCAAAAGCCATTTTGTAATTTCATTCAAAATATTTAAGTCTCGCTCATTAAGCTGTATTGCTATTATAATCGCCTCCTTAGCTATTTTTTCTGTCGGGGGTTTGACCTCCCTTGAAAGAGTTAAGGGAACAAACGGCGGCAGGGGCAAACCTTTGCCATGGGAGATTGTGGGATTTGATACTTACTTACTACATATCTATTCGTACTTGTCTTACTTTATAACTTACTACTACACTAACCCAACACAAAAGTCTATTTTCATTCAACTGATATATTTTAAATAGAGAACTATACAAGTAGAGAGGGAGTGGTCACGGGTTATTTATAAGCCGTGACCACTCCCTCTCTGCGTAAAAAAATCGCTATTTTACTGGGGTTATTGGCTTTTGTGTTGGGTGGCTGGGGTGTTCTGATGTAGGCGGAATAACATTAGTCATATGCACTAATGCTAAATTGCTTCCTTATTTCAGCATTTAATTGATTAAAATTATCCATTCTATCATTGTTTTCTTCTATTAAAACATCTTTATAATGATAAGAACTAATAATTGCCTCCAATGATTTGATACTATCATTAATCTCTTTTATTAACTTGATAATATTTTCCAGTCTAAAAACAGATATTTTTTTTTGAGACCTTACTTTTCCAGGATTAATTTCAAAAACAAGATTTAATATTTGTATCATTTTATATAATTCGGCAATAGTTTTATTTCTATAAAAACACATTTCAGTATAATAAAATATTCGCATATTTTTATCTTCATTATCATTGCAATTGTTTAATAAATCTTGAAAAGACTTGCTCATCATAACATAGTAACATATTTCATTATCAAATGAATCAACACATCTTCTTATCCTCTGTTGCACTCTGGTTGATTTGTTTTTTATATAATCTAATAATTGTACTAACCAAACAGATGAAAGCGATACAATAGCAATTATTATAAGAATAAGTATATAAATCATCTTTTCTAGTTCTGTTACAGGAACTAACTGTTCAATAATAATTCCTATAAGGAGCAACAAAAATTCAAGGATAATGCCTGTGTTAATTATTTTCGTATGCGCTGTATTCCGAGCAATTTTTTCAACATATTTTTTAACTGAGAAATCCTGCCATCCATTTACGTGATAATTTTTCATGTACTACTCCTCCTTACTTGTGTAGGAGTTTATAGCAACCCCTACAATAAAATTATTGTCTGGACTGCTAAAAATATTCTTTAAATTTGCTTATCTACTTCTATTAGCTCTTTCAGTTCTGTTAATAATTATCTTTTTATTATCTCCCCAGTATTTTAATACTTTTTCCACAAATGCAATATAATTTGAATAAAAAACTTTTATAAAAGTATATCATGATTTTTTGAGACATTCAAGCATTATAAACAAAAAAATTACATTTAGCAATTCTTTGATGTTAATATTTGCGGCACTTAGAGATTTCATTCAAATTATTCCTACAAAAAAATTCCAAATTACATATATTTAATTTTTATTTCAGTAATAGAAACACATGAAAAGGTGAAATGACAACGTTTGCTTATAACTGTTGTCACTCCCTCTCTACGGAAATTTTTCATTATTTTACCGAAGTTATGGTATTTGCGTTAGATCATAATGCTCTAATACGATACAGACAATTTTGTTCTACAAAAAATTAATAGACTTTCTTTAAATCATATAATATAACAATAATTTAATTAATTCTTTGCGATATAATTTAAATATTGAAAATATTTCTAGGTAATGTTATTTCGCCTAATTCTACTAATCTAGAAACATTATCAATATCATCAATGCCTATCGCTCCGGTATATAATAATATTTCGTTATCCTTATTTATATATTTTTTTATTTTATAATATCCATTTAAATATACAAAATCCTTTGTGAATCCACCGTTGCAAGAGGTATCAGTTAATCCTCTTTTTATTCTAGAAACTATTCTTAGAGCTTCTTTTTCTTCAAAATACTTACTTAATTCAAAAAATACATTATAGAAACTATTATTTAAACACCAATCAACTGCTAATACTCTTCCAGCATATATTTTTAAAGTTCTAATATCTAAAAGGTTAGCTTTTGACTCATTATATGTTGCTAAGCCCTCTTCCGTTTCAATACTATTTGGAAATCCATTTTCAAATATTAAATACGGCTGTTGTGAACCATTTTCAGCACGTACAACATGAGTACCTATCTCATGTACTAATAATCTTTTTATATCAGTTTCACTAAATTTTACACAAGCGTTAATATAAATAGTTTTATTTACAGCATCTACAGCTACTTTAGAAGACATAGTATCTATTAATTCTACCTTCCATTTAAATCTATATTTTTCTAATTCTTTTATAAAAGTATCATATAAAAAGTTAGCATCAAAACTACAAGTATCCACAATAGCAGTTCTATCATCTTTTAGAATTTTAAAAGCTTTATTTATTAGATCTTTATCCGGCTTACCAAAAAGACTAATAGATTTGCTTGTAAAAGATTCTACATTATTTATTGAATTCATTAATTTAATACTATTTAAAATATAATCTTTATAGCTGCTATAAATTCTACCAATAATACTATCTGCAAACGTCATTTCGGCTATTTTATTATAAATTTTATCAATTTTATTATTTACCTCATAAATATACTGAGGATTATATTCACAATTTTTATGAAACAATTCTAAGAATTTTTCATTTTCTTGATTTAAATTAACCGGTGTAATATTTTTAATAATATCTAATTCATCACTATAAAGAGTTACTAACTCATCTAATTTTTTTATACAATCCATTATTTCTCTCCTATAAATATATTTGTTCCCTCTCCTGGCATAATCCAATTCTCTAATTCAAAAGTCATTGAGTCATTCTTAATATTTTGTGACCTTTGATTACCTATAGCAAATATTTGTCCATATGCATTAAAACAATCATTATCATATCTAAAATCCAATGTGAATTCTTTACAAAATTGCTTTAGACGTGTACAATATGAAAAATCAAATGAAGGTTGAATAGTTGTATATTGTATCTCGACCTTAGTTCCATCCTCAATAAGTACTTGAGTATTTAAAGTACATATATATTTATATTTATATAAAGTATCAATGCTTTCTACATCAATATTATCCATACACTTCAACTGGTATTCTGATTTTTTTAATTTCCTATTATTAATCTTTATAGAATCAATCTTTACAGCAGGAGTATCATTCAAAATATTTTCATTAACAACATTTACTGATAGTATTTCTGACAGATTTATTGGAGTTTTTATTAACTTACCATATGTAATAGTCCGTGTATGGTTTAAAACCCTATATCTATTTCCATCGTTATCAGTTATTGGATTTCCCACATTATTTCTATATAGGTTACACTTTACTATATTGTTTTGTTTTAATAAATAAAAACCATATTTTTCAGTTTGAATTTTTAGTTCATCATATAACTTATTAAAATATTTATTAAATTCAACTGAATCAACCCCCGTTGTTTCAGAAATTAAATTCGATAAAAGTGCTTTCTTGTGATCTAAATTTAAATTTCTTACCATGTCTGGCTTTGACAGTATTTCTGACAATCTTTGAACTACATAATTAACAAATCCTTTCCATTCAATTAAATATGTACCAATTGCGGCTGTTATCGAAATATTACATAATATTTCGATTAAAGGAAAAATAAATGAGTTAAAAATATCTTTATCAAAATCTTCAATTGTTTTTAATTTTAAGACTAATCCCATAATAAATATCGATACACATATTATAATAATTGATGGAATCTTCAAAGAATCTATTTTATTTTTTTTCATGATTATTTCCTCTCGAATATATAAACATAGGCAATACAACTAATGTTATTATAACATTTAGTGCGAAAATTGTCTATATATAGTATATATAAAAATCGGATGGTTTTTTGTACATAATATACAAAAAAACGCGTAAAAACACCAGTATTATAACAAATCAATACATTAAAAGTTTTTATCATTAAGTTATATTTGTTTTATTAATTTTGCTAAAATTCCAAAATATTATTAATTTAATAATAGTGTATTCATTTCATATATAACTGTTTTTCTTCATATAATGTCAATGGTGATTATATGACACATTCATGCATTTATCAGCAAAGTATTGAAAATTCTAAGAACGAACCTAATCTAACAGATATTTCAAACTTTCATATTGATACTTCTTTATCTGAAACTAAAAGATTATCTATATTGTTATCTATGCTTAATAATCCATATCTTTTCAAAGTAAATAATGTTACGGTTCATGTTGGATATAACTCTCCAAACTCACTCAAACAAATATTTACTAATTATCTACTTTCAAAAAAATAAATTTTATGCTATAATCACAATGTGGTTATAGATAGAATGGAGGTTTAATGGGAAGACGTAATCACAGTATTTCAACAGAGAAAATATGGAAAACAGCAATATCTATTAGGCTATCTAAAGAAGATGGTAACAATGAAAGTTATTCAATCAAAGGACAAAGGCAAACAATACAATATTATATTGATACAAGCGATGAATTATTTGAAGTAGTTGATGAATTTATAGATGATGGGGCTTCCGGAAGTGATACAGAACGAGAAGATTTCCAAAGAATGTTAAAATTAATTGAAGAAGGCAAAATAAATTGTGTAATAGTTTGTGACTTGTCAAGATTATCAAGAAATTATGCAGAAACACGGCATGCTTTTAGAGCAATATTTCGTTTTAAAAAATGTTAGATTTATCAGTATTAATCTACCGCAATTAGACACATATAAAGACCCTCATTGCGTTAGCACCGCAAGTACACATTTGCAGAGTTTAATGAATGATAACTATGTATATGAAACTTCAATTAAAATTCGTGAAAAATTAGAGGTAAAGAAAAAGTTGGGGCTGTTTGTTGGGGCATTTCCACCATATGGTTTAAAAAGAAACCCTGAAAATCGACATCAATTACTTCCTGATGAAAATGTTGTTGATATTTGCAATGATATTTTGGATTGGATATATGAGGGAAAAAGCACTAGATGGGTGGCAATGAGATTAAATGAATTAGGAATCCCCTGTCCCTCTGAATATAAAAAACAAAATGGTACTAAATATTACAATCCAAATGTTAAAAGTAATCCTTTATGGACAGCTAATGTTGTAAGTGAAATAGCAAAAAACAGAATGTTGCTTGGAGATATGGTACAATCAAAAGGAAAAATAAAAAGCCATAAGGTTCATAAATATGAAAGAAAGCCAAAAGATGAATGGATTATAGTCCCAAATACTCACCCTGCTGTATTTAAAAGTAGAGAAAAATTTGACATTGTTCAAGAACTATTTAAAAATGATACAAAATCCGCTACAGGAAAAAATACTATATATTTATTTGGGGGTATTCTTAAATGTGCGGACTGCGGAAAGGCTATGCACAGAAGCGTTACAAAAAATCATGTATACTATAAATGCAGAACATATAAAGAACAATCAAAGACAGCATGCACCATTCACTCTATAAGAGAAGATGAATTAGAACAGGCTGTTTTAGCTGCTTTAAATATGCAACTTGCATTGATTGAAAATATATCAGAAATGATAAATGATATTAGTAACTTGTCAACCACAAAATTACATCTTGAAAAAACTAAAAAGGCCTTAAAGAAAAAATCAAATGAAATAGATAAAATAAACAGAATGAGAGATAATTTGTATATTGATTGGAAGAATAATATTATAACAAAAGATGATTATTATAGATTACGTATAAATTATGACGAACAATTAAAACAGGTTGAACAACAAATAAGCTCTCTAAACAAAGAATTTGAGCTGTTAGAAAATGGTGTAAATGCCGAAAGTCCTGTTTTGACATATTATAAGGCACATCATAAAATAGAAAAACTTGAAAGAGATGTTGTTATTAAATTCATAGAAAGAATATATATACACGAAAACAAAGAAATTGATATTATTTTTAGGTTTAGTGACCAAATAGAAAAATTAAAAACTATTGTTAAAGAAAACTGTAAATGAATTTAAATTTTGATACTAGTTGTTCTTTTTTGAATGTTGCAACTGGTGCAACAGGTCCTCAGGGTATTCAAGGTTTAGCCGGAGCTACCGGACCAACAGGTCCTACTGGTGATACTGGAATTACTGGACCTACTGGTAATACTGGAGTTACCGGACCAACAGGTCCTACTGGAGCTACTGGCGCTACAGGAGCTACTGGTGTAACTGGTCCTCAAGGTATCCAAGGTATTCAAGGTTTAGCTGGTATTACTGGACCTACTGGTGACACTGGAATTACTGGGCCAACCGGTCCTACTGGTGATACTGGAATTACTGGACCAACTGGACCTACTGGTGATACTGGAGTTACTGGGCCAACCGGTCCTACTGGTGATACTGGAGTTACTGGACCAACTGGGCCTACTGGTGATACTGGACCAACTGGACCAACTGGGCCTACTGGTGATACTGGACCAACTGGACCAACTGGGCCTACTGGACCAACTGGACCAACTGGGCCTACTGGACCGTAATCAGTTAAGTTTTTATATATCTAATAATTTTAAGAATAAGCTTCACCTGAAGTTTATTCTTTTTTATTTATATATTAGTGCTATTTTTTTTATAAATTAATAAGATTTTATTAAATACACAATTATCTTGACTAAGTTTTACTTTAGTTATATACTAAATATATATAATAAGGAGGATTTTTAATATGATAGAAATTAGATGGCATGGTAGAGGCGGCCAAGGAGCCAAAACTGCTTCTCTTTTACTAGCAGATGCTGCTTTTAATACTGGTAAATATATTCAAGGTTTTCCAGAATACGGACCTGAAAGAATGGGAGCACCAATCACTGCATATAACAGAATTAGCGAAAATCCAATAAGAATTCATTCTAACATTTATGAACCTGATTATGTGGTAATTGTTGATGATTCTTTAATTGGTACAATCGATGTACTTGATGGTCTAAAAGACAATGGTGCTATTTTAATAAACTCAAATCAAAATATAGAAGAAATACGAAAAAAATTAGGAAATTATACTGGACATCTATATACAATAGACGCTTCAAAAATAAGTAGAGATCTTTTAAAAGCTAACTATCCAAATACTGCAATGCTTGCTGCTATTGTCAATATTGCTGATATTATGACAAGAGAACAACTTTTAAAAGAAATGCTAACTTCATTTAAACATAAATTTGCAAGAAAACCTGAGGTAATTGAACCTAATATGGAAGCTATAAAAAGAGGATATGACGAAATTATAGGAGGATAATAAAATATGGAAAATATAAAAAATGGAAGTAACATTTTAAAAGATGGAAACTCAGAAGAATTTAAAACAGGTGCATGGAAAGCTAGATATCCATCACATAGTAAAGAAAAATGTAAAAATTGCATGATGTGTGTACCATACTGTCCTGAAAGTTGTATCAAACAAAAAGATGGAATTTTAATTGGTATGAATTTAGATTATTGTAAAGGATGTGGAGTATGTGCCAAAGTATGTCCTTTTAAAGCAATTGAAATGAAAGATTTAGAAAAAAATTAAAAATTGAAAGGAGAATTAAAATGTCAATTAGAGAAAGATTAAGTGGAAATGAAGCTGTAGCAACAGCTATGAAACAAATAAATCCTGATGTAGTAGCTGCTTATCCAATAACTCCTTCAACGGAGATACCACAGTATTTTTCAAATTTTGTTGCTAATGGTACTGTAACAACTGAATTTATACCAGTAGAAAGCGAACATAGTGCCATGTCTGCATGTATTGGAGCATCTGCAGCTGGAAGCAGAGTTATGAGTGCTACCTCGTCTCAAGGTCTTGCACTAATGTTTGAAATGTTATATATTGCTTCTGGTATGAGACTACCTATTGTTTTAGTGGTAGCAAATAGAGCTCTATCAGCTCCAATAAATATACATAATGATCATTCAGATTCTATGGGGGTTAGAGATTCCGGTTTTATACAACTATATTGTGAAAATAATCAAGAAGCATATGATAATGTAATAATGGGAATTAAAATTGCAGAAAAAGCAAAATTACCTGTAATGGTATGCTATGATGGATTTATAACTTCACACTCAGTTGAAAATATCACTTTAATGGAAAATGATGAAGTAAAAAACTTTATTGGAGAATATAATCCAACTGAATACTTATTAGATGAAAATAGAAATATATCTATGGGACCTTTAGATTTACAAAAGTATTATTTTAAACATAGAAAAGAAATCGCTGATGCAATGAGAGATTCTAAGCAAATTATATTAGACATTTCTAACGAATTTGAAAGTATTACCGGAAGAAAATATGAACTTTATGAAAAATATTGTTTAGATGATGCTGATATAGCAATAGTTGTTCTTAACTCAACTGCAGGAACTGCTAAAGATGTAGTAGATCAGCTTAGAACTCAAGGGATTAAGGCTGGACTTTTAAAACCTAGAACTTTTAGACCTTTACCTTTTAAAGAGATAGCACATGAACTTAAAAATCTAAAAGCATTAGCTATTCTTGATAAAAGTGATAGTGTAAATGGTTTTTGTGGACCTCTATTTTCAGAAATAACTTCTGCAATGTATTCACAAAATATTCATACAAATACTGTAAATTATATATATGGCCTTGGAGGATTTGATGTAAAAAAAGATGATTTGTTGAATGTATTTGAAAACCTTAGTCAAATATCAAAAACAAACAAAATAGAAAAAGTAACCTATTATTTAGGTCTTGAAAATGGAGGTGAAAACTAATGCCATACAATTTAAAAGAAGTAGTTAAAAAACCTTCACGTTTAACAAGTGGACATAGAATGTGTGCTGGTTGTGGAGCTCCGGTTGTCGTAAATGGTATTTTAAGAGCATTAAAAGAAGAAGATAATGCTGTTGTTTCAGTTGCAACCGGATGTTTAGAAGTATCAACTTGTATTTATCCATATACAAGTTGGAAAAATGTATCTTTTATTCATTCAGCTTTTGAATGTGCTGCTGCAAGTATTTCTGGCGCAGAAACTGCATATAAATCATTAAAAAAACAAGGAAAAATAAAATCTAATAAAGAAACTAAATTTATAGCCTTTGGTGGTGATGGTGGTACACTTGATATCGGACTTCAATCTTTATCTGGAGCTATGGAAAGAAGACATAATATAACCTATGTATGTTATGATAATGGAGCATATATGAACACTGGTACTCAAAGATCTTCTTCTACTCCACGCTTTGCAGACACTACAACTTCTCCTGCTGGAAAAGTTACACAAGGAAAATTACAAATAAGAAAAGATTTGACAGAAATAATGGTTAAACACAATTTACCATATGTTGCCCAAACTGCCTTATTTGGAAATTTAAAAGACATCTACGAAAAAGCTGAAAAAGCAATTTATACAGACGGTCCAACTTATATATCAGCCTTTTCACCATGTCCAAGAGGATGGGGCTATCCTACAGATGAATTGGCTCCAATATCTAAACTTGCTGTTGATACATGCTTTTGGCCTCTTTATGAAATTGAAAATGGAATTTACAAAATAACATATAAACCAGCTAAAAAACTTCCAATAGAAGAATTCTTAAAAACACAAAAAAGATTTAAACATTTATTTAAGGAAGAAAACAAGGACTTAATAAAACAACTTCAAGATGAAATTGATAAGAAATGGGAATATTTATTACTAATGGAACAAACAACACAAAATAAATAATCCTATGTTATAAAGAGAACCTTAACATTTTGTTAAAGTTCTCTTTATTTTTTATTTTAATAATGCAAAGTCTTACCTCTTGTCTTTATAACAACTTCATTAACATCGTCAAATGTACTCTTTTCGGTATATCCAATTATTTTAGCATATACATTATACTTCTCGGCGATTTTTATTATGGTTTTAGCCTCCTCTTCTGTTCTTGTAATAATTTCCATTCCTGTTCCCATATTAAAAGTTTGAAACATATTCCTCAGATTAATATCTTCTGTTTGTCTTATTGCATCAAACAAAGGTGGAATATCAATTATATCTTCTTTAACATATCTTATGCCTTTGCCAAACTTTATGGATTTCGTAGCACCACCTCCAGAGCAATGTATTATTCCTAAGATAGACATATTATTATAAATAATATCTTTAACTATAGGAGTATAAGTTCGTGTTGGAGATAACAATGCTTCACCAATAGTTAACTCTGTTCCAACCAAAATATCATCTAATTCATATGGACCACGAAATACTTTCTTCTCATCAAGAGAACTATCCCACGCTTCTTTATATGCCCTGTATTTTGGACTTAACATACAATTTATAGCAAGTGTTAATCCATTACTCCTTATACCAGAATTATATTTATCCTCGTATATACATTTTCCGTAAGACGAAAGTCCCACAATAACACACTTAGGCTTTATATTAGAGCAATCTATAACCTTATCCTTTAATACATACCCTGTGGTAACAGCATCTAATCCAACGGTAGTAACATAACTACCAACATCTGCAGTTTCTCCTCCGGTTTCAGTAATATTAATATCATACTGTTTCATTAGATTGATAAACTCTGTATAACCATTTATTATTGCAGCTATATCCACATCAGAAATACGATTAGCATTTCTTCCTATATGATTTGACAAATAAATGTTATCACAAACACCAACAGCAGCCATATCATCAATATTCATCACTGTAACATCCTGTGCTAAATTAGAAAAAAGTTTTAAATAATCAGCATATCCTTCCATTTTCATAAGATATGCAACATTTGATTTTGTCCCTGCGCCATCAGAATGCATAACTTGTACATAGGGGCAATCTTCTCCAAATATATTTGGAACAGACAATATTTTACAAAATGCACCTGGGAATACCCCCTTAGATAAATTTTTAATTGCCTCATGAACCCCTTCTTTAGTAGAAGAAACTCCTAATTCTTGATACAAATCCCGATTTTTTTGCATTATTGATTCCTCCTTAAATCTTAGTTGGATTTTTTTCTATTAAACTGTATTTTAACATTTTTATTTTTATATGTCAACCAGTTTTTACAAAAGTACACAAAACAGCTTTAGTTTTTTATTATCAAATAAAAAATATTATAACCATTACAAAACATCTCTTTTATTCATTTTAATAATATATTAATTGTATATAAAAATTAAAAATACATAAAAAACATATTTATAGTTTAAGAATCATTCATAAATAGCATAATAAAAAAGTAAAATGAATTTAAATAACTCATCTTACTTTTTTATTATTTATGCAACTTTATTTTCTATATATTTATTTTGAACTAACTCTCTCTTATCCAACTTATTTATAATATGAGCCGGTAAATATGATATTATAAAAGCTAATATTCCGACAAATAACAAAGGAATTATTGGAGGTAAATATTTTAAAAAAGGATATAGTTTTAAAGTATTTTCTGGTAATGAAGTTAACATTATATAATTGGTTCCAAAAATATTATTTCCAATATTAATTATAAAAACATAACTTATTCCTATCAAAAAAGCTTTTGGCATATATTTAGCTTCCACTTTATAATCCAAAACAAATAGTAAATATAAACTTGTAAGTAACATTAAATGATGACATATTATAAACTGCCAAAATTCATATGTATCATATGTAAATTTAAGGTCTGACCAAATTATAGCAGGCATTGGCCCTATAAAAGTAAAAAAATATACATATTTATATAATTTTTTATCATTCTTATATAAAATATATATCATAAAGAAATTAGTAACAAAACACATGTGTAAAGGTAAATCTTCCATTATATTAAAAGTTTTAGTTATAATCATACCAACATAATATATAATCATATTAAATAGTAAAATTGTTGCCATTATATATCTTATATTTTCTTTATATTTAAATTGTTTTAATTTTTCCCTATAAACAAACATTAAAAATACTATAAATAATAAAGAAGTAATTAAAAATATATGTAAGCTATTAAACATATTAAAAGTTGTATTTCCTACTCCAGCAAAAAAATTATACATTATATCACCTTCTTTATGTAGTAATTATACACTAAATTGTTATATTTTTCTACATTTTTTGACATTTTTTATAAAAAGTAGGACCGGTTAATAAAACCCGTCCTATTATTTTTATTATAAACAATTAGCAATTCCAAAAACAAAAGCTGATATTGGATCATTTGGTCTATCCAAATATATATTATATTTTTTAGCCAGTTTAAATATTAATGTGGCATACTTAAAGCATTTTCTTAATTCCATACTATGTCTAACCATAAAAATTGAACTAAAAAATAATCTAGAATCTATATTACTATATTCATTATCAAAAACATTTAATACAACATCATACGCATTACTAAAGTCTTTTACCTCATTAGCCTCCTTTAAAGCTTCTCGTACTCTCATTAATCCAAATGATACCTGTTTTTCCATTTGTAAAAACCTCCTATAATAGATATCTTTTAATTATACACAATTTATATAATTATGTCAAGTGTTACAGCTGTTTTTTACAAATTTTCACAATTAATTTTAATAATTTATTTTAATTATTCATATGTTTCTAGTTTTTAATTGACATAATCATTTTTGTGTGTTATACTAAAATAGTAAAAAAATATATACATCAAATAATTTTGTATTTGTAGGAGGTTACTATGAACATTTCAGAATTGTCCAATAATAGTAAATCAAAGGAAATACTACAGTTATTAGAATCAGATAAAGGACCAAAAACTGTAGAGCGGTTGTGTTTATTAACAGAAGACGGATTGAAGAAAATTGGCTTTAACAGAAAAAAAGTTTAAGTTTCCGCAAAAATCTAAGCCACCACAAAAAATGCAATTTGAGTGTATTTAGATGGCTTTTCTTTTTTTATTAAATGTCTTGTACTTTTTGTAATATGAGATAGTACTGCATATATTCCTTCTGTAATTC
>CALXJF010000036.1 GCA_944388575.1 uncultured Clostridia bacterium | reverse complement strand
AAAATTATCTACCACTTCTAATCATAGGTAAAAAATTAACAACAAATTTAACTATACCATAACCAATAGCTAATCCAATTAATGTCATAACAGACTCATTAGCAACTAAAGTAGATATAGTAGAAACCATAGCACCCACAACAGCAGTAGCACCAGCAGTTATACTAGCAATCACTATAAATCACCCCCTATCTTCTAGACTTTATCATTGGTAATCTATTAAGAACAAGCTTAACAATACCAAAGCCAATGGCTAAGCCGATTAAAGTAAGAACTTGAGGATTTCCTACAAGTTTAGAAATAACACTAACAAAGCCACTAGAAATTGCAGCAGCACCATCAGCCAAAGAAGTAATGATAGTAGCAACATCATCCATAAAAATACCTCCTTTTTATATTTAACTATATTTATTTTTCAAAAAATATAGCAAATATCTTTATACAAAATACTATAAATAAAATACATACAAAAAGTTTTAAATAGTCATAAAATATTTCATTTTTAAAACCACCAAATATTTGATCAGCAAAACTATCAGTCGGAAAAGGAACATCAGTATTAGAAATATTTTCACTATAAATATATACATTTTGATGTTCAGCTAAATAATCTTCCAATATAATCACCTCTTAAAATCTTTAAATATTCTTAATGATAAAAATATAAAAAGAATTATTAATATTAACATTAAAATATTATCACTTTCAAATAACATAATTCCTCCATAATATCTAATTTTTCATAGTACGAACATATTCCTTATCAGTTGATTTATTATATTTATTATTAGACTTAAAATTATTATTTTGAGCTTGACCTAACTGACTAAATGACCAATTAATTTCAAAATTTAATAATCTAGTTATAAACCAAATTATAATACCTAAAACAATAATACCAATTAAAATACTAAATATAGATAAATGAATTGTTAATTTTTCAGAAATAGGAATAGGAATTTTTATAGAAGTAGCAATATTAAAAAACATATCAAAAATATATGCTAAATATCCCATGTAACTACCCCCTTATAACATGATAAACAAATATAATTATTGCTAATGTAAATAAAGTATATAATGGAATTGTTATCCAACTAGGCAATTGATTTAAAAAATTGAGTATTAAATTGAAAAATTCTACAGCATTATTAAAGAAATCCTTTACAGTATTAATAGAATTATCAACTGACCAATCAATACTTAATCCACCACCATTAGGAGACAAGCTTGGATCTTCTTCACCGTTAGTAGTACCACCAGTAACTCCACTACCTCCTGAATTATCTTCACTTCCGGTAATTCCACCTTGTGCAACGTTAGCAGCTTTTAAATCAACATTATATGATCTAGTAAGTGCTACACTACTATCAATTTTATTTCTTAATTCAAAATAAATTGTAAATTTAGCACCAGAAATAGTATTAAAAACCATTTTATGATTATTATCTACTTCATTAAACTCTGTAACTAAATCACCAGTAGAAGAAGTTAATGTTAAAATATTATCAATACCAATTTTATAAAATATATCATAATAGGGGCTCTGATTAAGATTAAGATTTGGAATAATTTCAACCCAACTAGTCGAACCAGTTCCTTTACTAAAATTAAAAGTACAATTAAAATTATCTGGATTAAGTTTACCAATTTTATATATTGAAATAGAATTTTTAGCGATTATATTACCATCTTTATCTTCAGCTTGGAAAAATAAGCTTTGATTTTCAGTAATATCTATACCGCTCCTTTGGAAAACCTCTCTTTGTTAAAAGTTCACCTGTAATACCAGGTTGATAATTACTATAGTATATTTTATCTGTAAATGCTCCACCTTTTATTGTTGCATCAATATGACATGATGTATAATCTTCATTATATTCATAACTTAGTTGTAAGTCAGAACTTGGATCACCTATTGTATCGTCTTTAGTATAATTAGAATCTAAAACAATTTCAGTAGAGGATTTACTCTTATAAATAGGAACAGTAGATAAATAATAGGATTCAGCTAATTCAACAGGTATAGAAATATTATCAAAATTTGCAGTAACAGAATTAAAAGTTCCACTAAAAGAACCGTCATTTAATACACGTATATAATAAGTTTCTTTATCAAAACATAAGAAATAATTTTCAGAAGTACTTTTTACATAACATTTAGTTTCTGGCTCTTTAAAAACATATAAATAATGAGACCCATAAGTAGTTGTATGAAGAAAAAAACCATTATTAAAATAATTATTATAAGGTTCAGATAAGTCTTCATAATTAGGCAAAATACTATATAAATCAATTGTATCAGCACTTACAAAACTAAACATAGGTATAATAGCAACCACTAATAACGTTATTGCAATAATTTTATTTTTCACACTACCACCTCGCAGCACGAAAGCCATATTTTATGGCTTTAAATACATTATGTATTTTCCAAAATATCTTTTTAAACATTTAGAGCACTTCTCTTTCTAAATCAACAAATGGGTTAAAATCTATTATATTAGTTTCTTCTTCATATATTTTAAAACAACCAGTAAAATCAATTCCAGCTTTTTTTAATTCACTTCTCTTACGATAAAATGTTGCTTTTGACATACCAGCTTTAACTGATTTTTCAGAATCAACTTTTATAGCTAAATAAAAATTATATAATTCATTTGCTTTTCTATTGTTATATATTGTTTGTAATCTTTCTTTTACACTTTCTTTTTGTTTTACTTTTTTCATTTCACTCACATCAAATTTTAATATTTTCATAAATTCTTCACACCAAACTCTTTTCAACTCTTCATAATTTAAATTTCTTATTCTTATAAAATTTGTTGAATATATACTTTTTAATTTCTTTTTCTTAATTTCACATTCAAAACGTACATAACCATCTATTTTAAACATAAATTCTTGTATGTTAAATGTTTCAAATTTGTTTAATTTCTTTCTGTCATTTTTTATAAATTCTCTTAATTTATTATATATTTTAAGTGTTGTAGTTTGTCCGACTTACATACACACTCTCATCTTCATAAAATTTTAAGTTTCGTCGAGGATATGTTAATGTTCTAAAATAATTGATATATTTTTGTACATTGACATTTTCTTTTAAATCATATACTCGAGTAATATCTATACGTTGCAAAAACCAATGTTGTAAATCCGGCAGTATTACATCATAAGCATTTTCAACTAGTTTTTTTAGATTTAAAGTTATAGATTGTATATTATAGTAACCATTGTAAGCATTATGACCTTGCACAATCTTATGATAGCTACCGCTCAACTTCTATAACATAACCACTCATATTATAACGGCTAGCCTCATCAACTCGAACCGATAAAGAACTATCGTAAGAACCGTGACAAGCTAGAATGTATAATCTCATAAAATATAGTTCCTTCAGCGTTATTATACATACATTTTATATCAGAACTATATTTTATTTTTTCATAAGTTTGTTTATTTATAAAAGTAAATATTTTTACTGTATCAATCATGAATATTCAACCTACTTTTTTTATAAAAAGTCTCATTAGTGAGACTCTCGACGGGTGTTACTAAGAACCCGTCATAAAATCTCATGCAGAAAGTAAATAAATAAAAAATGATAAACCAACTCACAACCACCACAAATTTTTTATTTATACTTCAAGAGATTGAGGAACAAAACTAAAAGATGTTTCATCTTTTACACGGAGTTCACCAAGTAAGCAAATATCCGATAATCTTTCATATTTAGATAATTCAGTATATAATTCATCTTTATAGTAAAACATAATTGTAACTCTATTTTCAATTAATACTCTTACAGAATAATAAACTTTACCATCTGATTTCCTAACATGTTTAGAAGTTCCTAATAATTCACACAAAACTTTATTCATTTACTTAACCCCCCTATATATCTCTGATATCTGATAATTTTTCATAAATATCATATACCGCTCTATTAACATCAGAAATTTGTAGAAATTCTTTTAAATCTGATTTTAACAAAGGAATATGATATTTTCTTTCCATATAACTCATTAAATCACTTATTTTTTTATTCATTTACATTTCCTCCTTAATTTAAACGCAAAAAAGAACTTATTTATATCCATTTAAAAAATGAACATAAATAAGCTCTCCATCCACAAATAAACACAAAGAGAATTGAAAAATAACCGTTTTTCAGTAAAATAGATTCTATTTTGCGAAATCTTTAATTGAATTATTTATGAGCTTTTTACAGCTCCCCTCTATCTCATCAAAAGAGTTTAATAAATTTAGTTTAAACTAATATGCGTTTTCAATGTACTTTCTTGCTATACTCAAATAATAACAAATTAATAATTTAATGTCAAGCATTTTTTCTAAAATTCCAAAAATTTGTAAAAAATTTATTTTTGATAATTTTTGGTATTTCATTAAATTTTGTAATTTGTTTTCTATATTGTTCTTCCTGGGCAATTTCTTTTAATCGTTCTAAGCTTTGTTTCCCAAATAGATATTTAAATTCTCCTAATAGTATTCTATTCATATTTAGTTATAACACACCTATATTTTATAAACAACTTATTATCGAACTTAATAGATAATAATTCTCATAGATAAAAACTATAGAAAGCGAAAAAAAGATGCCTCTACATTTCTATAGAGGCGATCATAAGAGGTTGATATATGAAAACTAAGGTTTTTCCCTAGCTCGGCATGCGTTTTTATTCAGCCCAAATTCCAACAGTTAACTGTTTTGCATAAGTTTGAGATTGTTTTAGTTCTGTATTTAAACTTTTGTTTTTAGGCTCTTCTTGAAAAGTAGCGTATCCATTCTCTAATATTTTTGCATTATATAATTCATCATTAATATATATATATGCATAAATTTGAGAATTATCTACTTTTACTGTATCAAATGCAAGTTTAAGATTTTTATCTTTTAAATCTTCTTGCATTTTAGTGACCACATTAGCAATTGAATTATTAAAGTTTACACCTATTAAAGTTACATCGAATTTTTTTGATGTATTAGGGATAGCTACTCTTATTTTTTTAGATTCAAGTACCTTATCAAACTTTAATTCACTTGTTTTTTCAAGTTCTTTTAAATTAGAATATTCTTGTGGAAGATCAGTCAAAATCTCTTCTTGATTTTCTGTAGGTTCTTCAACCTTAGACTCTTGTTCAACATTATTATTTGAATCAATTTTCTCTTCATCTTCTAATTTATCACTTGCCACTATTATTTCTTTATCAGGAGTTTTAGACGCACTACTCTTAGTTATATATATATATATACCGCTACCAATCAATACAAAAGAAACTATTAGTACCAATATGGCAGGTCCGTATTGTTTTACATAGAAAGTTGACTTATTATCATAGTACATTCTTACACCTCCCTCTTACAATGATCACTTACATATCTATTATAGCATTATTTTTATGTAAAGTCAACACCTTTTATAAAAAAATTTCATTTTTATTACAAATTTATATACATAGCAACATTATACCAAACGTTTTGTACGTCATCATTGTCTTCTAATTTATCTAAGAAACTTTGAAATTTAACTTCTTCTTCTTCAGTTAATTCTTTTTTAATAGTGGCGATTTGCCTTATGTCAGCTTCTACAGGTGATAAGTTTAAACTTTCAATATAATCTCTTAACTTTGAAAAATTTTCTGGTAACGATGTTATCTCTATATATCCCTCTTCAGAAACAAAGTCTTCAGCTCCATTATCAAGTACATTCAACATCAATTCATCTTCATCTATATCTCCATTTTGTTCAAGCAAAATATATCCTTTCTTTTCGAACATATACCCAACACTTCCTGTTTGTCCCAATGATCCTCCAGATTTAGAAAATATACTTCTTATATCTGCAGCAGCTCTATTCTTATTATCGGTCATTGCTTCAACAATAACCGCTGTTTGACAAGGACCAAAGCCTTCATATATAATTTCTTCATAGTTTGATGAATTAGAATCACCCAATGCTTTTTGAATACACCTATTTATATTATCATTTGGCATGTTATTTGCTTTTGCCTTAGAAATAACATCTTTTAATTTTGAATTTACATTTGGATCTCCGCTTCCCCCCATTTTTACAGCAACAGTTAATTCTTTACCTATCTTGGAAAATATATTAGCTTTTTTTGAATCAGTTGCCTCTTTTTTTCTTCTAATATTAGCCCATTTACTGTGTCCTGACATGATTTAATTCCTCCTTTTCGATTTTTCCTTTATTTTAAGGCATTTTAGCCCTGTCACTTATGATTTTTAACATTTTTTGGCTTAATTGAAATTTGTTTATTTTAAATGGCTTTGAAGATTTCTTATGAAACGATTACCCCCAAATTGTGCTAAAATATTATAGCTGTTTTTTCATTATTTTTCAAACAAATATTCATATTATGCCATTTCAAAAAAGTTACTATCCAAGTATATCATATTTTTTTATCTTTGTGTAGTCTTTTTACAAATAATTTGTATTTTCAACTTGAGGTTGTAGGACACTTTTAATACTCTTTTATTTATTTTGTTCTTTCAGTAGTTTTTTTTAGTTCTTTTGAAATATCTATATTAAAAATATACATTAAAGTTATATAAGGCATTATTATATCAAATAACTCATCATAGGTAATATTAATATATCTCTTTTCTAATGTTTATTTTTTTATAGGATAATATAAAAAGTAGATAAATCCTTATACCTGAAGTGTTTATCTACTTTAATATATATTATTTTAACTGCAATCCATCTTTAAAAGCGTTTCCAACTCTTTCATTTACTTTATAATATCCATGAGTATATGGATCAAATGCAATAGCATTTACTAAAGAAATATCTACAGTATCTTTATTCATAACTTTTTCATCTGCTGTTACATTTAATATTTTTCCAATAACACCGCACCCATATTTTCCATCTTGATACTCTATAAACTCACATTCCATACATATTGGAAATTCATTTATAATTGGTGCATCAATAATAGAAGATTTTGTACTAGATAATTTACTCTTTTCAAATTTATTTTTAATAGTATTTCCTGATACTATTCCAAAATAATCAGCTTCTACGACATGACCTGCATCTGCAATACTAACAGTAAAAGCTTTTCTTTCCTTAATATTTTTTACAGTTTTATGTGTTTGTGTTAAATTTAATATTATATGGTCTCTTTCTAACATAGTTCCCCAAGCGGCATTCATTACATCTATACTTCCATCTTCATTGTATGTTGCAATCATTAGTACTGGCATAGGAAATATTGCTTCTGTAGTTTTTATCTTTTTTCTCATATTTTTTACCTCCCTATATTATCATATCAAAAAATATTTTTTAAATTTTTATGTTAGTTGTATAACAATCTATACATTTTATATGAAATGATTACTTTTTTCAAATATTTTTGCGTCTCATTAAAAGGTAATTCAATATTTTTATAATTATCTAAATCTTTACTAATAATTCCCTGCTCTAGCCATTTATTTACATTACCCATTCCAGCGTTATATGCACAAATAGCTATATAATAGTTACCTTCATATTTATTAACTAAATCAGAGAAATATTTACATCCTAGTGCTATGTTAATATTTTCATCATAAATATTAGCTTCATTTATATCTTCAACCACTTCAGCGTTATTATTAATTTCTTCAGCAGTCGAATCCATTATTTGCATTAATCCTTTGGCATTTTTTTGTGATGTAGCTAATTTATTAAAACCACTTTCAGTTTTTATAATTGCAAGAATTAAATATGGGTCTATACTATTTTTACTAGCTTCCTCTTTAATTATATCAAAATGAGCTCTGGGATATATAAACTCTTTAAGTATATATATACAAGTGAATATACAGCACGCAACTATAATAAAAAATATTAATAATCCTTTAATAAAATGTTTTGATTTTTTTTGCATTATTACCTTCCTTTATTTGGCATCATACCAACTTTTTCCTGTGTTTAAATCTATATCAAGAGGAACACTCAAATTTATAACATGTTCCATAGCTTCATACATAATTTCTTTTATTTTATCTAATTCATCTGGTACAGTTTCAACTATGAGTTCATCATGTACCTGCATAATCAATTTAGATTTTAAATTATTAATCTTTAACTTATTATATATTCTATTCATCGCTAATTTTATTATATCAGCAGCAGTACCTTGAATTGGAGTATTCATAGCTATACGTTTTCCAAACTGAACCTTCATTTTATTTTTACTACTTAACTCACTTATATATCTTCTTCTTCCAAATAAAGTAGTAACATAACCATCTTCTCTAGCTTGAACCACTATATTTTCCATGAAATCCTTAATTTTATGATATTTGGTTAAGTAGTTATCAATATATATAGCAGCTTCTTTTCTTGTAGTAGAAATATTCTTTGCAAGTCCATACTCACTTATTCCATATACTATACCAAAATTAACAGCCTTAGCTTTTCCTCTCATTTCAGAGGTAACCTCTTCTAAAGGTACACCAAAAACTTGAGAAGCCGTAACCTTGTGTATATCTATATTATGTTTAAAAGCATCTATCATTGTTTCATCTTGAGAAATATGTGCCAACACTCTAAGTTCAATCTGACTGTAGTCAGCATCTACTATAACATTACTTTGTGGAGCTATAAAAAATTTTCTTATTTTTCTTCCAAGTTCTAATCTAACTGGAATATTTTGAAGATTAGGTTCTATACTACTTAACCTACCAGTAGATGTAACAGTCTGCATAAAAGTAGTATGTATTCTTCCATCAGATGCAATTTTACTCTTTAATCCATCTACATAAGTTGTTTTTAACTTTATAGTTTGCCTATATTCTAAAATAAGATTAATTATTTCATGTTTATCTGATAATTCTTCTAATACTTCTTTATTTGTTGAATAACCTGTTTTTCCCTTTTTTCCTGTTGGAAGATTTAGTACTTCAAACAAAATATGTCCAAGTTGTTGTGGAGAATTAATATTAAAATTCATTCCAGCTAACGTATATATATCATGTTCTAAAATCTCAAGTCTTGAACAAATTTCTTTATCAAATTCATTTAATTTATTTACGTCAATATACATGCCTATATGTTCCATAGACGCTAGAGTTTCAGTTAAAGGCATTTCTATATCATTAAATAATGATAACATACCTAAATTCGACAACTTATCTAATACCTGATTTTTGGACTTATATAGCGATTTTAAATAAATTGTTATATTCTTCTTATCTTCTTCAGATAAGAATTCTTTATTTTCCTCTTCATTTGAAAATAAAGATAACTGTTCATTAATCTTTTTGTTAGTTTGTGGCAAATTTAATATTATTCCAAACAAATCATTTAAAATATATTCTATATCATAATTTACTCTAACTGAATCCATTAGATAATAAGCAATCATTATATCATAATTGAAATTATGTACTCTTTCACATATATTGTTAAATATGTAACGTATATCTTGCTTTACATTATAACCTAATTTATTGGAATTGCTTAAGGCAAAAGCTTGCATGATGTCAAAGTATATTTGATTGTTCTTTGCTATTATTTTATCAATATCTAATATATATATATAATCTTTAATTGGTGAATATATTCCAAAAAAAGACTTATTTTGCATTCTTAAATTAGTTTCAAAATTTTCATTTCCTTTTATATTTAATATATATGATATTTCTGTTTCGTTAAAAATATTTTTTAAATCATCTATATACTTTAAAATATTATCTCCATCTAATATAACGAATTTTTTTTGATTAGATAACTCTTCTAATATAACTTCATTTTTTTCTGACATATTTTGTGTAATATCTATTTTAGAAAAATCATATTTTTCCATAAATTTAGAAAATTCTAATCTTCTAAATAACCTATAAAGTTGATTTTTATTTACATCTGAAACTTTACATATATTATAATCTAAATTTATAGGAACATCAGTATCAATTGTAGCTAATGTTTTACTTAAAAAAGCCATATCGCGATCATTAACAAGTTTCTCTTTTATTTTAGAAGTTACTTCTAAATTATCTATATTATCATAAATATTTTCTAATGTCGTATATTTCCAAATAAGGTTATATGCTGTTTTTTCTCCTATTCCTTTAACTCCTGGTATATTATCTGAAC
The DNA here is from genome assembly GCA_944388575.1 of uncultured Clostridia bacterium. GTDB lineage: Bacteria > Bacillota > Clostridia > TANB77 > CAG-465 > CAG-465. The sequence goes on along the minus strand of CALXJF010000036.1, from coordinate 3,390 downwards.
TATCCCCCATCAAAGATTTTATGTCTATAATTTGATATGGCTCTATGTTTTGTTTTTCTTTTAATAAATCAGGAGTATATATTGTATACTCTGTTTTACCAGCTCTATTAGTAGGTATAACAACAGAAACATTTTTTCCTATTAGTTGAAAAGAATCTTTATCTCCTGTTAAAATATAAGTAAAGATGTTATTAGTATCATTTATTTTAGCAACAGTACCAAGTATATCATCTGCTTCATATCCTTCCAATTCAATGATAGGAACATTCATAGCGGTTAAAATCTCTTTAATAACAGGCATTTGTTCTGCAAGTTCATCTGGCATTCCCTTTCTTGTTCCTTTATACTCACTATACATTTTATGTCTAAAAGTTGGTGCTTTTAAGTCAAAAGATACTGCAATATAATCTGGCTTAAGTTTATCCAAAATCATCCAATATATATTTAAAAACGCATATATTGCATTGGTATGTATTCCAGCTGTTTTTGAAAACATTTTCAGGTTAGCTAAGCCATAAAATGCTCTATTCATAATACTATTTCCATCTATTACTAAAAATTTATTCATAAATTCTTCCCCTTTATATAATTATTAAAACTTAGATCTACATAATTATCTTTAGAAGCAATATATTCTATTTTTAATTCTTTTAATAAATTTTCTATACTTAATATATCTTCTTCATTCTCATATTCTATAAAAATACCAAGATTTCTGACATTTACAACTTTAATCCTAATATCATCTTTTATGTATATAAATACTTCTTGATTAATATTAAACAATTCTAAATAGTCTAATTTTTGTACAATTTCCTTTGTAGAAAATATTCCTTTAACTTCTCCTCTAAATACACCATCACTAAATAGAATTAGTTCCTTATTTTCATTATTATAATCCCTTATAATTAAATAATCTTGTAAATCATTTATTGAATTTAATTTACTCATTAAATTATTTTTATTTGCCATATATACATCTAGAATATAATAATTTCCATTTAAATGAAATTTCCCAGATTGTAATTTACTATCTATGCGTTCATAACTTTCTGTTAATTTTAAAGTAAATATTTTACAATATTTTTCATTCATAATACCACCTCTCAAGGAGTATTATATAATCTAGTAGCATTTGTGTCAACACTAAAAGTTGATTTATATAAATTGTTCCCACACAAGATTTGCTACCTCTTTTCCTCTTTGAGTAAGAAATATACTGTTATTATCTAAAGCCAATAAATTTTTTTCAAATAAATCATTTAATTCATTTGAAAACATACTATAAATATCTATATTAAACCTTTGTTTGAATTTATTAATATTAACACCTGTTGAAAGTCTAAGTTGTAATATAATATACTCTTTCATTAAATCTAATTTATCTAAATCTATCCTTTCATATATCACGCTTTTACCATTATTAATTCCGTTAATATAATCTCTAATATCTTTTAAATTTGTATATCTAGTTCCAGCCAGAAACCCCGATGCAGAAGCGCCAATACCAATATATTGACCTTGATTCCAATAATTTAAATTATGTATTGAACTAAAACCATCACAAGCAAAGTTAGATATTTCATATCTAGAAAAACTATTTTCTTCTAGAGTTTTTTCTAAAAAATTTTTCATAAGATATTCTTCATTTTCACTTGGTAACTCTAAAAAACCTTCTTTAATTAAAAAATATAATTTAGTATTTTCATGCAATTCTAAATTATATACTGAGATATGTTTGATATTATATATATCCTTTAAAGACAATATCTCTTTTACACTTTTTTTAAACTTATCTAAAGTTAGTTTAGGTAATGGATACATTAAATCGAGTGATATATTATTAAAACCCACCTCTTTTGCTAACTTTAAAGTCTTAATAAAATCTTCATATGTATGAATTCGTCCAATACTTTTTAAAATATCATTATATGTACTTTGAAGACCTATGCTTAACCTATTTATACCACAACTTTTATATGTATTAAGCTTTGATTTATCTACAGTTCCAGGATTTATTTCAATGGTAACCTCTTTAATATTATTTGAAAATAATAACAACGTATCCATTATACGTTTTATATATTTGCTATCAATATACGATGGTGTTCCACCACCAAAATACACTGAAATTATGTTATTTTCCGAAAAAATCTCTGAATATTGTAGTATTTGCGTACATATTGCATCTACATATTTCTCAATAAGATTTTCTTTATTTATACTTGAAACAAAATCACAATAGTAGCATCTAGATTTACAAAAAGGAATGTGTATATATATACCAATATCGTTATTCATTTTTACTCCTTAAATTTACAAGTATAATTTTAACATATATGATATTAAAAAACAAATAATATAATATATGTTATCAAATAAAATTGTTATATTATTAAATTAAATATTTTAACTCTTAAATTTATATTAAGCTTAAATAATATTTCCATGCTAAAATTCTTTTTACTCACAGAACTAACAGCGCTAAAGCATATTTGCAATCTCGATTATCTTATCAAACCTATGTTTTAACCCAGATTTTGTTATTTTTTCTTCTCCTTGAGTTTTGCTTGCTAAATAATCTAAACTCTCATTTGGGAACTTCTCTCTAAGAATAGCAGTATGTTTTAATTTTTCATTTAAATCATCAAATTTTCCTGCTTCTCTAATTTTTTTTATTGCATCCAATTGCTTAACAGAAACTTGTATAGTTTTACTCAAATTTGCAGTTTCACAATTAATATTTCTATTAATTAAGTTTTTGACATTTTTTTCAACACGTATTTGTTCAAATTTAAGCAAAGCCTTTGAAGTACCAAGTAAAGAAAGTATCAATGATATTTGTTCTGCTTCTTTTATATATATTACATATGTATTAATTTTTTCTCTTTTTAAATATCTAGGCGTAAATTCTAATACTGACAATAAATCTAACATATATTCCATACAAGCCTTACTTTTAAATGTTATCTCAAAATGATAATCACTTTGAGGATTCACAATACATCCGGAACTTAAAAAAGCTCCTTTTAAAACAGAACGTATACAACACTCAGAAAGTTTAGATATTTCAAAAAAGTATACAAAATTTTCTTTAATTTCTTTTTTATGCTTTACTACAGTTATATATTCACCAAATTTTTCAGCATTTATACAACAATTTTTAATATTTTGATTTGAAAAATCATCTAAAATTTCTCTTTTTATATCTGATGAAAACGACATTAAATCACCTTTTCTTTTATATAGCTTAATTCTAACATAAATTATTACAAAAAACAAGAAACTATAAAATACTTAAATTTCATAGTTTCGGATCTTAAACACTTTTTCATAAGCAAAAATTTCGTAAACATTAAAAATGCTTAATTTTTTTGTCAAATTTTTCTT
>CALXJF010000035.1 GCA_944388575.1 uncultured Clostridia bacterium | reverse complement strand
ATTATAGAATATTTTGGAATTTAATGTAAAAGTCTTGCTAATTTTTTAAATTTAAGGTATAATTTTTATGTATATATTATATGTAGAATTTTGTTGTAAATTTTACATAATTTAGTATACTTAAGAAAGATTTAACATTTTAATATAGTAATAATGTATATATATTTATACAGTATATATGGTGTTGAACATTGAAAATTGAATATAAGGAGGGGAATGTATGTGGTTTACAATCATTGCTGCTGTTACTGCGTTTTTAGTTGGAGCCTTGATTTTTTTCTATGTAGGAATGCAGTATAGAAAAAAAATAGCTGAATCTACTGTTATGTCAGCAGAACAGCAAGCACAAAAAATAATTGATGATAGTAAAAAAGATGCAGAAAGAGTAAAAAAAGAAGCAATTTTGCAGGCAAAAGATGAGATGATAAAACAGAAAGATGAATTTGAAAAAGATGCAAAATTAAGAAAAAAAGAGCTACAAGACATTGAAAATAGAATAAATCAAAGACAAGATTTAGTAGATAAAAGAGCAGCTCTTATTGAGGAAAAAGAAAATAACATTATAAAAAAGAATGAGGAACTTATTAAAAAGGAAAAAGAATTAGAAAATGCTAGAGAAAGAGAACTTAATGAATTAAGTAAGATTTCTAAGATGTCAGTAGATGAAGCTAAATTTGTTATGATGTCTAAACTTGAAGATGATATGAAATTAGAAATGGCAACTTATATTAAAGAAGAACAAGATAAAGCCAAAGCAGAGGTTGATAAAAAGGCTAAAAATATACTTGTTGGGGCTATTCAAAAGTGTGCTACTGATCATACATCAGAGGCAACGGTTACTACTGTATCTCTTCCAAATGATGATTTAAAAGGAAGAATAATTGGTAGAGAAGGAAGAAATATAAAAACTATAGAAACACTTACTGGTATTGATTTAATAATTGATGATACTCCTGATGTAATTGTTTTATCAAGTTTTGATCCTATAAGGCGTGAAGTGGCTAGAATTGCTTTAGAGAGGTTAATTGCTGATGGAAGAATACACCCAGGTAAAATAGAAGAAATGATTGAAAAAGCTAAATCTGAAGTTGAAAATACAATAAAGGAAGAAGGAGAGCGTGCTTTATATGAAACAGGTGTAATAAATGTTCATCCTGATTTGATTAATCTACTTGGTAAACTTAGATATAGAACGAGTTATGGGCAAAATGTTTTAAATCATTCTATTGAAGTCGCGAATATAGCGGGTGTACTTGCGGTAGAGTTGGGTCTTGATCCTACTATAGCAAAGAGAGCCGGATTATTACATGATATAGGAAAGTCATTTGATCATGATGTTGAAGGAACTCATGTAGGTCTTGGCATTGAACTGTTAAAAAAATATAAAGAGAAAGATGAAGTTATATGGGGAATGGAAGCTCATCATGGTGATACTGAACCTAAGACAATAGAAGCTATTTTAGTTCAAGCAGCAGATATAGTTTCAGCTTCTCGTCCTGGTGCTAGAAAGGAGACTGTAAGTGCATATATTAAGAGATTACAAAAACTTGAAGAAATATGTGATTCATATAAAGGTGTAGATAAATCTTATGCTATACAAGCAGGTCGTGAGGTAAGAATAATAGTAAAACCAGATCAAGTTGATGATGCTTCAATGGTACTTATAGCTAGAAATGTAGCAAAGCAAATAGAAAATGAAATGGTATATCCAGGCCAGATAAAAGTAAATGTAATTCGTGAAATGAGAGCTACTGAAATTGCTAAATAATTAAAAAGACAATTATATTAACTGAACTAAAAAAGTTAAACACTTTTTTAGTTCAGTTATTTTTTATATAATTTTATAAAAAATGTATATAATATGTTGTATAATTTTTGATAATGTATTTACATTATGTGTACAATATAAACATAAGAATAGAACCCAAATTAAAAAAAGAAGTTGAAAGTATTTTAAATGATTTAGGAATAAATATAGCAGATGCAGTTACTATTTTTTAAAGTGAGTTGTAATGACTGATAGTATACCTTATTTAGATTGCCTACACATGCTGATTTATTTAATTTATATGTACAAAGAGTTATAGAAAATCTATAGCTCTTTATTTTTGAAATGAATTATACTAGACACTTTAAAATTTCAAAATATTATTTAGATGAAAATAAAATAATATAAAAACTTATAGATTAATTATCTATGAGTTTTTTGTATAAAATTTCCAAATTTTACAAATAATACATTTAGGTGATAAAAATGAAAATTGGAATTCCAAAGGGAATGTATATTTATGAAAAACCAATATTATTTGAAAAGTTTTTTGAAAATCTTGGTTGTGAAGTAGTATATAGTAGTGATACTGATAAAAAGCTATTAGAAGATGGAATAGAATATTCTATAGATGAAGCTTGTCTTGCAAGTAAGATATATATGGGACATGTAAAAGATTTAGTTGATAGAAAAGAAAATGAAAAAATAGATTATATATTTATACCCAGAGTATGTAGTTTTGAAAATAAAAAAAGTATTTGTGTAAAATTTTTTGCAATGTACGATATATGCAAGAATGTTTTTGATGCAAAATTTATTTCAATAAATATAGATTATAAAGAGGGAAATAATGAGTTTAAAGCTTTTGTTGAACTTGGTAAGAAGTTAGGATTTAGATATACTAATATTATTTTTGCGTATTTAAAAGCAAGAAATATGCAAAAAATGTATGATTTAAAAAAAGTAAGAGTACAATATGATAAACTAGCAAATTTGAGTAATAAACAAAATATTTTAGTTGTTGCACATCCATATATAGCTTATGATAAATATATTGGAAATGAAATAGTAAAATATTCACAAAAACTTGGTGCTAATGTTATATATGCTTGTGTTAATAAAAGTAAATATTCAAGTGAGTCTAAATCATATTTAAAGATTTCTAAAAGTATATATTGGAAACCGAGTATTAATTTGATAAATGGAATAGAAGAATATAAAAATTATATAGATGGTATAATCTATTTAACTGTGTTTCCATGTGGACCAGATTCACTTGTAAATGAATTATTAATAAGGAAAATAAAAAATATTCCAAGTATTAATTTAATACTTGATGAACAAGAAATTGGAGCGGGAGTTTATACAAGATTAGAAAGTTTTTATGATATATTAGCTCAAAAAGAAAAAAAGGTAAGTGGTGAGTAGATGAAAAAAAAGAAATATATAGTTAGTTTTCCAAGACTTGGTAACTATGTATACCCTATATACAATATGTTAGATAGATTAGTAGATCATAGTATGGTAGATATAATGTTTCCTAAGTCTATGAGTAAAAATACAATAGAGTTAGGCTCAAATGTTAGTCCTGACTTTGTGTGTTTACCTTTTAAATATAATATGGGTAATTTTATTGAAGTATTAGAAAATGGAGCTAATTTTTTGATACAAGCAGGTGGTGGTTGTAGATATGGATATTATGCTGAAGTTCAAGAGCAAATATTAAGAGATTTAGGTTATGATTTTACATATGTGTCTTTGCTTGAGCCCGAAGGGATAAATGTAAAAAAACTATATGAAAAAGTTAGGTTGTTAAACTTAAATCTTAGTTTTGCTAAATTTGCAAAAGAAGTTATCTTAGCAATAAAAGCTATAGAGTTACTAGATAAAGTTGAAACCTATATTAGAGATAATTACATGTATGAAATAAAAAAAGGTGAATTTGATAAGATACATAAAGATTTTATTAAAAATGTAAGTAATATTTCGTTTATACAGGATTTAATCAAATTGAAGAAAAATGTATATAAAAGATTAAAATTAGTTAAATTATTAGATAAGCAAAGCAGTAAACATATTATAAAAGTGGGAATAATCGGAGAATTGTATACATCGATGGAACCTTTTTCTACTTTTTATTTAGAAAAAGAATTAGCCTCTTTAGGAGTTAAAGTAAAAAGGTATACAACAGTTACATACCTATTATTTAAAAAGGGTAAAAGTATAAAAAAACATATAAAATATGCAAATAAATATATAGATTATGCTCTTGGAGCAGATGGAACCGAAAGTATCGCACATACTTTAGAATTGATAGAAAAAGGATATGATGGTATTATTCATATAAAACCTTTTGGTTGTACTCCTGAAATAAATGCTATACCAATTCTACAAAAAATAGCTCAAGAAAATGAAATACCAATAATGTATTTAACGTTTGATTCACAAACTAGTCAAACCGGAATAAAGACAAGGTTAGAAGCCTTTTATGATATGTTAGTTATGAAGAAAAATATGAAGATGGAAACAAAATGTATAGAGATAGGCTCAAAAGAAAATAGGCTAAATTATGATAAACAAAAATATGGTTTTCAAAATTAAAAGGAGTGAATTATTTTTATGGATAAATATTATATAGGAGTAGACATAGGTTCTATATCTACAAAGGCTGTTGTAATTGATAGTAATAATAATATAATAGCAAGTGAATATATATGGACAGAAGGAAGTCCTATAGAAGCTACTAAAAAGGTAGTAAAAACTTTAAAAAATATTTTAGAAAAAAAGAAGATAAAATGTAATATATATGGAATAGGAACAACTGGTTCAGCTAGAAATTTAATAGGTACTGTGTTAAATGCTAATGTGGTAAAAAATGAAATAACTGCACATGCTATAGGGACCTTATCTGTTTATCCAGATGTAAAAACTATCCTTGAAATTGGAGGGCAGGATTCAAAGTTAATTATATTAAAGAATGGTATTGTTGTTGATTATGCTATGAATACATTATGTGCAGCAGGTACGGGAGCTTTTTTATCTTCACAGGCTAAAAGATTAGGTGTTAATATTGAAGATCTTGGAAATATAGCGTTGATGTCTAAAAACCCATCTAAAATAGCTGCTAGATGCACAGTTTTTGCTGAATCCGATTTAGTACATAAAGCTCAAATTGGACATAAAAAAGAAGATTTAATTGCAGGCATATGCAATAGTGTAGTACATAATTATTTAAATAATCTTGCTAAAGGAAAAAAAATAGAGGATAGAGTTGTATTTCAAGGCGGTGTTAGTAAAAATGTAGGAGTAGTAGAGGCTTTTAAAAGAGTATTAAAAACAGAAGTCTATGTAGATACCTCTTCACATCTGATGGGAGCTTTAGGAGTTGCAATCATATCTAAAAATGCTAATAAAAATGGAAGTAAATTGGATTTTAATTTTGACATTGATAATATAGAATTTAAAACAGTAGGAAGCCAGTGTAGTGGATGTAGTAATAATTGTGAAATAGTCAGTGTATATAAAGATGGAATATTAATAGATAAAATGGGAGGTAGGTGTGATAAAGGAAATAGTTTAAGAAAAACAATATAACTTCTATTATATATAGCTTGTATTATATTGATTTTAGTAACTTTTTATTATATAATACCCAAAGAAAAGGTGGTTGAAGTAAATTGAAGTTACTAGTAATAGGAGATATTGTAGGAAGATCAGGTCTTGATAGACTTAAAGAAGAACTTCCAAAGTTAATTAAAAATAAAAATATAGATTTTTGTATTGTAAATGGAGAAAACTCTGCTGGAGGAAAAGGATTAAGAAATAAAGAATATGCTGAAATAATATCTTATGGAGCAGATTGTATTACAATGGGTAATCATTTGTATTACAGAAAAGAAATGGCTAAAGAATATATTAATTTGTCTAAATTATTAATACCAGCTAATATTACAAATATAGAAGGAAATGATAATTTAATTATAGATAAAAATAATATAAAACTTGGAGTCATAAATTTAGTAGGTAGGGCTGAAATGGGTGAGGTATTTAAAAAGAATGCTACAAACCCTTTTAATGAAGCTTTAAAACAAATTGATATTCTTAAACAAAAAGGAGCTCAATATATAGTTATAGATTTTCATGCAGAGGCTACTGCGGAAAAAATTGCATTAGCACATTATTTAAAAGATACAGTAAATTGTATATTTGGAACGCATACTCATGTACAAACAGCGGATGAAACGATTTTTGATAGTGGAATGGCTTATATAACTGATGTAGGAATGGTAGGACCAAGTGATAGTGTTTTAGGATTAAAAAAAGAGATTGCCATTAATAGATTTTTAACAGAGTCATATATAAAATATGAGTGCAGCGATAATAAAGCTATTTTTAATGGTATTGTTGTAGAGTTTGATGAATTTACTAAAAAAGCAATATCTATAAAAAGAATTAATATGTAACACAATCTGATTTCATATAATAAACTATATAAAAATTACTTTTATATTGGAGGAATTATATGAAGTCATTTTTTTTTGCTATAAAAGAATTGTATTATGATGCAAAAAATATACAGCAAAAGGATCCAGCGGCTAAAAATATTATGTCTGTAATTTTATTATACCCTGGTTTTCATATACTAATTTCACATAGAATATGTCATTTTCTATACAATAAACGTTTGTTCTTTATATCAAGACTTATTTCACAAGTATCTAGATTTTTTACTGGAATAGAGATACATCCTGGTGCGATTATTGGAAAAAGATTATTTATAGATCATGGTATGGGTATAGTTATAGGTGAAACTACGATAATAGGAAATAATTGTACAATATATCACCAAGTTACTCTTGGTGGTACGGGTAAAGAAACAGTAAAAAGACATCCAACGCTTGGTAATAATGTGCTTGTTGGAAGCGGTAGTAAAGTATTGGGTAATATATATATAGGGGATAATGTAAAAATTGGAGCTAATGCAGTAGTTTTACATAATGTTGAAAATAATACTACCATAGTAGGAATTCCTGGTAAAATAGTATAATGTAATATATATAGTTTACAAAAAAATAAAATTGTGATATAATATTGACATATTATTATATTAGTTTAAAATTTATAATTAAAGGAGTTTTATTATGATTAATAACGTTTTTTTAACTGGCAAAATTGTAAAAGTATATAAGTACAATAAAGAAAATGCTATTAAAATTTATATGATTTCTGATAAGCGGACAAATACTGTTATTCCAGTAGTATTTCGCTTTAAAAATGAAAGTGAAAAACGAGAGTATCTATCTTTTATAAGAGTAGGCAATTTTATATCAATAAAAGGTATTATTTGTCTAAAATATAACAAAGATATGGGGAAAAACGAAATGTTAATACTTGCTAACAAATGCTTCTTAGAATATTCAAATAATTATTCAAATGTATTTAAAGCGGAGGTTACAAGAATATCTAATGTAAAAAGAGGTTCAAACAAAAATAGTATATCCTTTAATGTTTATATAAAAGATACGGATTCTTTAAGGATTCATGCATTTGCTTATGGAAAATATTCAAGTATTATATTACATTCTAATAAAAATGAGAGGCATTATATAACAGGAAGTATTACCATGAATAAATATAACAACTTAAGTTTAAAAGTAAATACTTTTTCTAAATGTAAATAAATATAAAACAGCTATGTGAAATATTTGCATAGCTGTTTAACATATTTTAAATATTTTGTGTGTTTTCAGGTAATTGATTTAGGCAATTATTACAAATACTTTTACCTTTAAAATTTAGCGTATTTTCATTATTTCCACAAAAAACACAAGTGGGAGAAAATTTTTTTAGTATAATGGATTCCCCACTAACGTAAATCTCTAAATAATCTTTTATTTCTATACCTAAATTTTTTCTAAGTTCAGATGGAAGTACAATTCTTCCTAAATCATCAACTTTTCGTATTATTCCAGTAGATTTCATAAGAATACCTCCTTTTTAGTGATGATACTTTTCATTATTTTGTATTTTAAAAGCTCTAAATATTTGTTCCAGTAAAAATACTCTGATAAGCTGATGAGGAAAAGTCATTTTAGAAAAACATATTTTATAACTTGGCAATGATAATAATTCATCTGAAAGACCTAAACTACCACCTATTACAAAAATAATAGTAGAAGATTCATAAGTAGATATATATGACAGTTTATTTGAGAATTCTTCTGAAGTATATTGTTTTCCATTTAAATCTAAGAAAATAATTGTTGATTTATCATACTTTGAAATCTTTTCTTTAATTTTTAAGGATTCGATTTTTTTTATTCTATTAATTTCAGCTTGTGATAAAGAGGATGGAAGTTTTTCATCATCTAAACTTATTATTTCAATTTTACTATATTTTGAAATTCGTTTTAAATATTCATCTAGTAAAGCTTTTAAGCTTTTTTCTTTAATTTTTCCAATACATATAATTTTAATATTTAACATATTAAGTATTCCTCACTTGATAATTTTTTGCTTGCAACATTAATATTTAAGTCATTAGTATTAATGTCATTTTTATTAAGTGTGTCTAAAATTGTATTTATTGCAATATTTGGATTATTATTGTTTTCACTTAAATGTGCTAATAAGAAATTTTTTTGACCGCTTCTTATAAAGTCTACTAATTGTTAGGGCACTATCATCATTTGAAAGATGTCCTAAATTTCCTTTAATTCTTCTTTTAGTTGGATATGGATATTTTCCAAAATCAAGTAGTGTAATATCATAGTTTGCCTCGAGTACAACAAAATCAGAAGAGCTTAAATAATCAAAAACTTCATCTGAGACATATCCTAAATCAGTTGCAAATGACAAAGTATTAGAATTTGATTTTATTCTGTATCCACATGGCATTACTGCATCATGTGATATTTCAAAAGGTGATATTTCTATATCTTTTAATTTATATGCTTGTCCATAATTTAATTCAAAAACATTATTTTTTATATTTTTTTCATTAAGATCTTGTTCTATTAATTTAGCAGTTTTGCCACATGCATAAATTGGTATATCATTTTTTCTGCATAAAAGAGGGATCCCTTTGATATGATCTATATGTTCATGAGTTATTAAAACAGCATCTATATCTTTTATATCTTTGTCTATACTTTTTAATCCCTCATTTATAGCTTTATAAGAGACCCCTGCATCAATCAATATATTACTTTTATTTGTTTGAATATGAAACATATTACCAGAACTAGAACTATATAATGGATGGATATTAATCATTTTTTATCCTCCGTAGAGTAAGATACATATTCAAGCTTTGCACCAAGATTTGTAAATTTAGACACAATATCCTCATAACCTCTTAATATATGATGAATATCGTATACCTCAGTACGTCCTTCTGCAATAAGTCCGGCTATTATCATAGCAGCACCAGCTCTTAAATCATGAGCTCTTACTGGTGAACCATATAATTTATCTACACCTTTTATTATAGCGGTATTACCATGAGCCGCTATATCAGCTCCCATCTTAGCAAGTTCATCTGTATACTGAAATCTAGATTCCCAAATATTTTCTACTATTATTCCAGTTCCGTGAACATATAGTAAGAAGTATACACATTTGAGGCTGCATGTCTGTTGGAAAACCGGGATATGGACTTGTTTTTATGCTAAAAGCAGAAGGTTGTTTATCCATTTTTACTCTAATGCTTGATTCAAATTCTTCAACTATAGCACCAGCTTCTACTAGTTTTGCTGTAATTGGTTCCATATGCTTTGGGATACAGTTTTTTATAAGTACATCACCTTTAGTAGCAGCGGCAGCCACCATAAAAGTTCCTGCCTCAATTTGATCAGGTATTATAGAATAACTTGATTTTTGTGAGAGTTTTTCAACACCAATTATTTTTATTGTGTCAGTACCAGCACCACTTATTTTAGCTCCCATAGCATTTAAAAAGTTAGCCAAATCAACAATATGAGGTTCTTTGGCAACGTTTTCAATAACTGTAGTTCCGATTAGCTAAAGTAGCAGCCAAAATAGCATTCATAGTTGCTCCGACGCTAACAACATCAAGAAAAATATGTGTACCTTTTAAAGGACTTTTTTTATTAGCATATACATTACCATTTTTTACAACTACCTTTGCACCTAATTTTTCTAATACTTTTATATGTTGATCTATTGGACGAGCTCCTAAATTACAACCGCCAGGTAAACTTATTTGAACTTCATTGAATCTACCAATTAAAGAGCCAAGTAAATAATAAGAAGCACGAAATTTACTTGTAAGCTCACAAGATGCAATAGCAGATGTGATTTGAGAATTATCTATTATTAATTCATTTTTAGATATGTATTCTATTTTTGACCCTAAAGCTTCAAGAATTTGTAAGTATGATCTTATATCACTAATATCAGGAACATTTTCTAAATGACATTTACCTTCTACAAGTAAAGTAGCAGGAATTATTCCGACTGCAGCATTTTTAGCACCACTTATAGTAACTTCACCTTCAAGTCTACATGGTCCATTGATAACGAACTTTTCCATATATTTCCTCCTAATCTATTAAATTAAACTCATATGATAGTATATCATAGACTATATAAAAAAACAAGAATTTTGTCAAAAACTATCTAAAGTGATATGACTTACAATTATTAAAATATCCCTTTAAATTACAAGTGAAGTCAGAGAGTTGATTCTCAATGCAAATTAATTTAGAAAATATTGAAATATCTTTACCAGTAATATAATGATTTTTATTGATTGGTAATTTTACATTACTACAACAAAGCAGATGGTTAGCAAGTTTTTGAGGACATATATACATTTTTTCACCTCCCTTGTTATAGTATATGCTTAATAATTATAATTAGGAACAAGTAAGAAAAACAAGGAAAATTTATTAAAATAAAAATAGGAAAGAAATTATCTTTCCTACTTAAGGTAAATACACAAATTTAAACTGTATTGGGATATAAATGTCAAATAAATCATTATATTCAAAATAGTTTGTTTTTAAAATATGATTGTACCGTAGAATATAATCTAAATCTTCTAAAAATTGTAAACAAATTTCCTCTTTATCTAGGTTATTATTTTTATATATTTTACTATAAATATTAAATGGAATATATAGCATATAAGGTGAATGTTTAATATTTTTAACTGTAAAGTCAAATATTGCTACTTTAACTATTTTTTTCCAGATATTGGAATAAAAATATGATAATAATTTTAAAGGTATTTTTATAGTTTCAAAGTCGGTTTCATCAGGAGTTGTATAAAGATATAATTTGGAATGTTCATCTATAATAGGTTCGTTATACATATTATAATTAGTACCTTCTATAAGGTGATTTGTAATATAGTAGTAAAAATTTTCTATAGATCCTTTGTTAGTAAAAGTAGATGGGTCGGTTAACATATCATATAGAGTTTTTTTAGAAACAGAAATTTCATTTTTATGGAGTTTTTTATATGCTACTAAAGCTATTCTTAATCCGTCTCCTAATCTTACCATTATATTTTTAAACGCATTAAGTTGTATGAATAATTCATAATTAGCCATTATAATCCCTCCCTTTAATATAAAGAAAAAATATATAAATTTATATATATTATATCATTAAAAACAGTATATGTAAATAAAGTATTTTCTATAATAATGTTAAAAGTAATGATGTGAACAAGAAAAAAATATAAAAAAGGGTTGTAATTTGAGTTTTTGTATGTTAAAATATATAGGTAACAATTTGAAATTATAAGTAGGAAGGTGAATTTAATGAAAGCTGATATACAACCAAATTATGGAAAATCTGTAATTAAATGTGTTTGTGGTAATGTTATTGAAACTGCTTCTGTAAAACCAGAAATGAAAGTCGATACATGTAGTAAATGTCATCCGTTTTTTACAGGTCAAAAACAGGCTATATCTAATCAAGGTAGAGCTGCAAAATTTTTCGAGAAATATGGAAAGAAATAATATGGGGGCTTATATGTCCTCTTTATTTTTTAGGAGAAATAAATGAAAAGTAATAAAATTGGTGGTATGGCATTATTTAATGGAATACTTTTTAAAAATAAAGAAAAAGAGATAATAGCACAAAAGGAAAATGTAGATGTATATATATCTATTAATAATTTAGAAATAAGTGGTATAAGTAAATTATTAAACATACCAATATTAAGAGGATTTATTAATATTATAAAAACTATAGTAAATTCTGTACCATATATAATAGATTCAGCAGAAAACATTATAAATAATAATATATTAGATAAAAAAGATGAAGAAACCATATATATAAATAAGGCCGAAGTAACTATTTCATTTATAATATCTTTATTTATAATATTTTTTTTAGGTATTTTACTTCCTAATTTAATATCTTTAAAATTAGAATTAGAATATAGAAATATTATACAAAGTATTCTTGTTTTAATTATTTTCATAGTTTATTTAATATATTTGAAGAAAAGTAGATATTTTAATGAGTTATTTCAATATCATGCAGCAGAGCATAAAAGTATAAATGCATATGAAATTTATGGCTTAGAAAATATTACATTAGAAAATTTGCAAAAATCATCTAGATTTCATATACGTTGTGGAGGAAATTTTTTAATATATTTTGTTATATTATTTATTGCTTTAACAATGTTACTTCCATCTACAAATATATTATTAAAGACTCTGATTCAAGTTCTATTTTTACCTATATTAGTTGGTTTATCATATGAGATTTTAATACTATTATCAAATCTTCCAAGTGTTTTAAAATATATTGGATATCCTGCAATGTTAATTCAATACATTACTACTAAAGAACCTACTAAAGATAAGTTAGAATTAGCACTTTTAGCAATAAAAGGATTTGATTTTAAACCTTTAAGTATAGAGGAATATATAAAAGAATATATTGATTCAAGACTTAAAGACAAATATTATGAAAGAAATGATATATATGTATTAGTTTCGTTTTATTTAAACATTTCAAAAGAGATTTTATATTTAACTCAAAAAGAAAGAAAAATTACTTATCAGGAAAAAATAGAATTGAATAAAATACTTGATAAATACTATATACAGAATATTCCTCTACAATATATAACAAACAAGCAAGCATTTTATAATGAAGAATATTTTGTAAATGAAAACGTTTTAATCCCAAGACAAGATACTGAAGTTTTAGTTGAAAAGGCGATAGAATATATCGATAAGTATAATTTTGAAAGCTTACTTGACATGTGTACTGGTAGTGGCTGCGTTGGTATTTCAATTGCTAATAATTCTAATATTAAGAATATAACTCTGGTAGATATATCTAAAAAAGCATTAGAAGTAGCAAACAAAAATATTAAAATAAATAAAGTAGGTAAACCAATAATAGCAATATGTTCTGATTTATTTACTAATTTAAAAGATGAAAAAAAATATGATATTATTGTATCTAATCCACCATATATAAAGACAAAAGATATGAGTTTTTTGGATGTAAAAGTAAAAAAGGAGCCAGCTCTTGCATTAGATGGTGGTGAAGATGGAGTGAATATATATATCAAAATATTGGAACAAGCTAAAAAATTTTTAAATGATGGTGCCATAATTATGTTTGAAATTGGTTATGACGAATTAGAAAGTATAAAAGCAATTATATTAAAATATAGAGAATATGAAATGATAGAAAGTATAAAAGACTTAGGAAATAATGATAGAGTAATTGTTTGTCGTTTTAAAGCAACTAATTTTTACGATTAAAAAATTATAGAAACTATGAAATTTAAGTATTTTATAGTTTCTTGTTTTTTGTAATAATTTATGTTAGAATTAAGCTATATAAAAGAAAAGGTGATTTAATCTCAACTTAAACACTTTTAAAAGAGTAAAACTCTCTAATACGTTGAATAGCAACATATTGGAGAGTTAATAGA
>CALXJF010000034.1 GCA_944388575.1 uncultured Clostridia bacterium | reverse complement strand
TATCCACAACTACTTTATTATTCTAGTATATTTATAACTATTTTTTATATAAATATAATTTTTTGCGGAAACTTAAACTTTTTTATAACAGCCTAAACAATCTCAAACATTATTAAAAATTTTATAATTCCTTACATACTTTACATGGATTTCCAACTGCTACAACATTTGAAGGAATGTCCTTATTTACCACACTACCAGCTCCAATTGTAACATTATCTCCAATTGTAACTCCTGGTAAAACTACTACATTTCCCCCTATCCAAACATTATTCCCAATTTTTATTGGTTTAGCATATTCAAGTCCACTATTTCTTTCATCTATATTTATTGGATGACCAGCCGTATAAAATCCACAATTAGGGGCAACAAAAACATTATCACCAAATTCTACTCTTGCTCCATCTAAAATAACACAATTATGATTTATATATAAATTTTCTCCAGCAAAAATATTATATCCATAATCGCACCAAAAGTATGGTTCAATATGAAATCCTTTTCCAATATGTCCAAACAATTCTTCTATTATCTCATTTTTTATTTCACTATATAAATCTATGCTATTATACTTAAAGCATAATTCCTTAGCTCTTTTCATTTCATTTAATAAAATACTACTTTTATTTGGAGAATATAGTTCTCCTTTTAACATTCTTTCTTTTTCTTCCAAAACATCACCTCTTTATAATTTAATTATTACATAAAATTTTCATATAATTTTTGTTTTGTAAGCTCAAATATTTTGTCTAACTCATTTATTTGCTCAGTTGTAAATCTTTCTAAAACAAAATCTTTTAAATCCTGATTTTGATGTTTTAATCCTCCAATCCCTATACGTATTCTAGGTAAATCTTTTGTAGATAATTGTTCCACTATATTCTTCATACCGTTATGTGATCCGCCACTCCCTTTTTCTTTATATCTTATATTTCCAAAATCTATATCTATATCATCAAATATTATTATTATATCCTTATTATCTACTTTATACCATTTTTTTAGTTTCAAAACTGCTAAACCGCTTAAATTCATATACGTAAGTGGTTTGGCTAAAATTACTTTTTCTCCATCTATATTTAGTTCTGTTAAATAACAATCTAGTTTCTTTTTATCTATTTTCTGATCATATATTTTTGCTAAATAATCTAAAAACATCCATCCCACATTATGTCTTGTCTTTTCATAATCTTTACCTGGATTTCCTAATCCTACTATTATTTTCATTTTATTTTCCTTTCTTACATATATTTATTATCACTATTATCGTGTTTTTTTAGTATTAAATTCTAAAACGCTTGAATTTTTACTATATTTATAGTATTATTATATATGAATTACTAAAACATGTCAAACACGCATTTTTGTGTTAACATATATATTTCGAAAGTGGTGATATTAAACTCATGGAAAAACTCTTTAAAATACTACATATAAAAAATCCCGATAGACTGTTAACATATATTTTATATGGAATTACCATATTCTTAGTATTAATTTCACTTGGTAGAATGTTAGCTTTTTTAGTAGGAGATGCTACAATAGCAAATAACATATCTCCATATCTCTATTCTATTTTTATTACTATACCTGCACTTGCTTATTGCTTTTATGTAAATTCTGGTATTCCAAAAAATGATAATAATAGAATTAATATGTATATAATCACCTGTACATTACTTGCTATAATTCTTGGTGGTATGAGCTGTACATGGCTTACAAATGTATCATGGTGGGTATTAAGAAAATTTTCAAATTTTGATCTTGTAATGAAGACTTATCCAGAACTATTTGCACCTGCAATAAAAACATTATGCTTAGCAGTTCCATTTATAGCAATATTTAAAATTATAGATTATTTCTTACTTATATTTAGAGATGAAGATCTTCCAAAAGCGATTGCTGGTTTTTCTGGTTTATCTGTTGTAAAGAAAACAAAAGAAAATGGTGCTTTTACGTGTGAAACAATAATTTGTAAAGCTGACGGATCTTCTGTACCAGTAGTAGTACCAGAGAAAAAACGTTATGAAGCTACATTGGTACAAGGAGCAACTGGTACAGGAAAAACTGCTACTGTTCTACTTCCTATGAGTGCTCTTGATCTTGAAAGAAAATATTTCTTCAGAGAATATTCAAAAAGAATAGGATATTCTATGTTAAAAAGAGGTATTGCCTATATGACTGGTCCTTTTACCAATGAATATATTAATAGGAATTTTATTTTAAATTATTTACATCCAAAACGAGGGATGGAAGATCAATTTATGGATGAAATAAAACCAGTTATGCAATATATTGACAATTCTACTGGAAAAATAACTTACAGAAATATTGGTATTACAGTAGTAGAAAATGATGGTAACTTTATTTCACAATTTATAGGAGTGGCTAAAAATTTTGACATAGATGTTTTAACAATAGATCCTGCTGCTCCTGAAACTACATTAAGTATTAATCCTTTTGCTATTCCTGATCCAGCAAAAGTTGCTTCAATAGTATCAGATGTATTAAACGCAATGTATGAAAGTACTGGTGGAGGAAAAGTAGGAGATCCTTTCTTTACACAAGTTACAATTGACGCATTTCAAAACTTATCTATACTTTTAAAAGAAATGTATCCTATATTACATAATGGAGAAATTGCAAGTCTTGAAGATATGCTAGAACTTTTATATAATTTTGATGCTGTTGAAGAAATGACTGAAGAAATGAAAAAAATTCCAGAGCTAGAACAAAAATATAAATTATTAATTCGCTACTTTGAAAAAAACTTCTACAAACCTTCATTAAATATTAACGGATACGAAATTCCAGGTACTAGAGGTAGTGGTAGAAAAGACACAGAAAAATTCTTATATGGTGCTATTACTCAATTAAATAACTTAATTAGACACCCTGGTTTAAAAGCAGCTCTTTGTGGTAAAGAAAATATTATTGATTTTGATAAAGCTCTTGAAGAAGGAAAAGTTATTACTGCTTGTTCAAGAAAAGGTGAGCTTGGTATATTACAAGCAAAAGCATTTGGTATGTTCTTTATTCTTCAATTTCAAGATGCAGTCTTAAGAAGAAAAGGTAACGAAGATTCAAGAACTCCTCATTTCTTATACATCGACGAATTTCCAGAATATATAACTAAGGATATGGAAGTTATGTTTACACTATTTAGAAAATATAGATGTGGCGTCACAATTGCAATCCAAAACTTATCCCAACTTGAAAAAAGTGGACAAGCATATTATCGCCAAGTTGTACTTGCAAATACAAAAACACAAATTGTATTTGGTGATACAGTACCAGAAGATAGTCATTACTGGGAAGATTCCTTTGGATTAAAGAAAGTTCCTGATACAGATACAAAATTTGATTTATCTTCTGGAATAGGTAAAGGCTCAGGAAAAACAACAATGGCAATTAAAAAGAAAGCTAAGATTGAGGCATACAAAATTGCAGAAATGGGATTTGGTACTGTATTTTACAAAACCAAAAATGCTTCAGGTAAATCAATTTATGGAAAGGGAAAAACAAGTTTCTTAGATGGCAAATATAAAGAAAAATCACCAACTCAAATGTTTAATTTTGAAAAATATATGATGAGTAAACCTGATTCTCCAACAATAATAATGAACGAATCTGATAACGATGATAATGCTGACAATTTATTTGGAGTAAATACTTCTACAAGATTAAAAGAAGAACTACAAAAAGTAGCAAATGAATCTGTCGTTGAAGATACAAATAACTTTTCTACTAACTCACATAAATATAGTGATGGAAAATCTGATAGCTCAGATAATACAATAGCTCATGATTTATCAGATATTGATGACTTTGAAATTATATTTGATGATAGTGATCCAACTTTAGAAGACTCATCTGTAGATGGCGGTGCTATAACTGAAAGTTATGAGACACCAGCTATAAAACACAATGATAAAAAATAACGAATACTAAAAGCAGTGAAGAATTATCCTTCACTGCTTTTAGTATTAATATTTTGTTACCCAACTTGGGATGTCAATCTCATCCCATTGTCTTTTTCTTTCTTCTCTCTCCTTTTTATTTTTTATCAACATCCATAAATCAGGAACGCAATTTTCAACACTTCCAAATTTACCTGGACAAAACTTTTTCCTCTCATCATCAGAAAAATTATTAATTAAATATTCCTTCTGTTGATAAGAAAGACAGTTCCATACAACAAAAACCTCCCTATTTTTCTTTAAAAATAACATTTCTCCTTTCTGCTGTACAATCTCATCCTTAATATTCATAAAAGTGCCGTTTTTATATACCTTTCCTTTCAAGAAAAGCTCTTCGTCAATATACCAATCGTACACAATAGGTATCCCTTTAAGAATATTAATCTCAAGCTGAGACATGTCCTTATGCATATTACCAAGCTTAATTTCTTCACCTCCAGCTTTTAAAACACCTTTAGTTTCAGAAAATTCTTCGATATTATCAAATATAATTTTCCGACCTTCAAATTCTCCAACAAATATAGGAAAAATTTTCTCACCATTTTTCTTTAAACTCATAATCCAAGAATATGGAATCCACAAGTTTAAATCAAAATCAAAGCTCTTTTTACCTACCGTATACCAATTGTTCAAAGTCATTATACCAACCTCCTAAGTTTAATTAGTTTTATATATCAAATACCTATAAAATTATACCACATTTTTTAAATTATGTCAACTCTATCATTGGAATTATAGGGAGTATTATGATATACCCCCTATTCTACTTATTACTTAACCTTATATTTCCAAATATTCTTCTAAACATAATCCACTTTGATATACTTTTGTTGCTATATCTACTCCTAGATACCTAATATGCCATGGTTCATATTTATATCCCGTTATAGCTTGTTTATTTTCAGGATATCTAATTATAAATCCATATTTATAACAATTTCCCGCAAGCCACTTTCCTTCTTTTGTCTGTGCGAAACTATCCAGAACTGAATTTACATCAAATGCTAAACCAGTTTGATGTTCTGAATGTCCAGCCTTGGCTGAAAATGTATCTGTAGCTGCTTGTCCATATTGTCTTACATATCTATTGTACAACCCTAGTTGCGTACTATATGATCTAAACCCAGAAACAATAAATAAAGATATTCCTTCATTTTTAGCAGCTGCTTGCATAGTATTAAATGCAGAAAGTGCCGTCGCGTTAACTCCAGGATTATAATTACTTGGTAACCCATACTTTTTGTTAACAATTAAAATTCCTTGTATATATGTAGGTTGACTAGGTAACTCATTACTATATGTGTTATTTACCACAGATGTATTTTGTTTTAATTCTACTTTTACTGATATTTTTTTAGAAATAATAGGTTCTTCTTTAGTCTTTATTTCTATTTCACAATTACCATATGCTATACCTTTAACTTTACCATTTTGATCTACTTTTGCAACTTTTTCATTTGAACTCTTCCATTCTAATTGATTATTTACAGCAGTCTCTGGTAATATTTTAGCATTAATAGTCGTTTCATTTCCAACTTTTAAAGTTACTGAATCCACATTTGTTTCAATACTATTTGCAATCTCTAAAATTTTAACTTTTATTTCTTTTTCAACATTTTCATTTTCTATCCCTACTCTTAAAAGATATTCTCCTACCTTCTTAGCTATAATATTAAAATCTTCTGTAACTTCAACTGAATCTTCTTGAATAGTATATTTTAATACTTTATTTGTAGCATTCTCTGGAATATACTTTACACTTATTTTATCTATACAACTATTTTTTAATTCAATATAATCTTTACTTAACTCTATATTTACCAAAGGTACATAAACAATTATATAATTTCTTTTGTTTTCTTCATCATTTTTATTTTTATCATATACAGATAAATTTATATTACCTTCTTTAATACTTACTCTACTCTTTAATAAAGTAATCTGGTTAGTTTTAGTATTATGCTCATAGATATCTACGTAATCATTATCAAAATATTTTTCTTTCAAATCTAAACTTAAATTTGTAATAGTACTTCTATTAATTTCATTACTAAGATCAATATATATAGTTTTTAATCCTTTAAATTCATCCCTAGAAGATATTTGTTTGTCTACTACAATATTATAATTTAAATAACTTGGTACCTTATCATATGCTATTTATATAGATATATTCTCTTTCTTAAGTACTAATTCTATTTCATTTTCTTTTATATAATTTAAGGATTTATTCCATATCTTAAAATTATATATAAAAGGTTTAAATTCAATTACTTTTTCTTTACTTACTATAAGAGTATTATATAATTTCAAGTTAAACCCTAAATACATACTTACAAATCCAATTAAAATTGAAATTATTATAACAATTATTATAAGTCCACAAAATGTTATTACATTTCGTATATTAGCATTTCTTTTTATTTTTTTTATATTTTTCCTTTTTACATTTCTTCTTGATTGTACACTTAAAACTTTCATTTTGTATACTATATAAATCAATACATAATAGAATCAAATACCTTAAAAGATTCCAGATTATATTTATATATTGACTGTTTATCCTCCCTTTTTTCTATAATATATTCAATTTTAAATTCATTAGTTTTTAATTCAAATTTTCTAAAATATTTACATATTACAACATATTTATTTATATCTAAATTATCTATACTTAACAATTCCATATCATTTGTACTAGTTTTATCTATAACATAAGGAACTAACGCTACAAGATTAGTTCTAATATCATAAAATTTATATCCATCATATATTATATTTTTATCTCCATAATAATCGTATATAATATTTTCTATTATACTTTTATTAACATATCCAATTGAATTATATTTAGTATCATCTTCTTCATAAACAAAAGGTACTTCTAAATAAACTATATCATCTTTATATACTCCGTAATTCATTATAATATAATTAACAGCAAAGTCTAGCTTCTGCTCATCTGTAAAATTAAAAGTATTATTATTTAAACTAATAGTACATAGCAATATTTGATCCATACTCTTTATAAATTGAATCATTGTGCTTTCATTATTAAAACTATTAAATATATCAATGTCATTTTCTCTATTTTCAATTAAATAAAAATATAATAGTACATTTAGCATTATTATACTAACTAATAAAATTATTCTTTTAAAAAATTTCATGTTTCACTCCTAATATATTTATATTAGAAGTTAATTATATTTAATCATATAATATAACAATTTACAAGTAAATACATGCAAAAAAACAGTATATGAATAACCAAATTTACTCATATACTATTTCTACCATTTTTTATTCTAAAATTGCCTTTATTCTTCTTATCCCGCTAGAAGAAGATTCTTCTTTCTTAATAACAAATTTACCAAGTACTCCTGTATGCTCTACATGAGGTCCCCCACATAACTCTTTTGAAAACTCTCCAATAGTATATACACTAACTATATCTGGATATTTTTCAATAAACATACACTCTGCTCCTGATTTTATAGCATCTTCTTTACTCATACTTATCTTTTTCACTTCTAAATCTTCTTTAATCCACTGATTAACTAAATCTTCAACTTTTTTCTTTTCCTCAACTGTTAATTTATGATCACAGTTAAAATCAAAACGTAATCTTTCAGGCGTAATATTACTTCCCATTTGATGTACATCTTTACTTATAACTACTTTCAAAGCAGCATTTAACAAATGAGTAGCAGTGTGATACTTTGTTTCCATTTCACCGTGTGAAGCAAGTCCACCTTTAAATTCACCTACTGATGCTCTTGATTTCTCTTGGTGTTCTCTAAATTTCTCTTTAAATGCTTCTTTATCCACCAAAAGCCCAAGTTCACTTGCTAATTCTTCTGTTAATTCAAGTGGGAATCCAAAAGTATCATATAATCTAAATGCTTCTTTTCCTTCTATAATAGTTATATTATCATCTAAAAGTCTTCTTGATAACTTATCAAATTCTTTCATACCAGCATTTAAGGTCTTTTCAAATTTATCAATTTCCTTCTTTAGTTCAGTCAAAATGAAATTCTTTGAATCTACTAAACCTTTATAAAATTCTCCATAAACTTCATCAATATAATAAAGTGCAATCTTATTAAATACATCTGTAGATATATTTATCTTTTTAGCATACCTTACTGCTCTTCTTATTAATCTACGAAGAATATATCCATCACCTACATTAGATGGAATTAAATGCTTTTCATCACCTAAAAGCATAACACTAGTCCTTATATGATCAGCAATAACACGCATAGAATAAGTCTCAGCCTCAGCCTCATTATATTTTTTTCCCGATTCTTCTTCTAATATTCTTATTGCTCCAATAAATAAATCTGTTAAATATACATCTCCATTAGTATTTAAAAAAGCTAATATTCTTTCAAATCCCCAACCTGTATCGACATTGGTATTTTTTAATGGAATATATTTATCATCAGCTATTCTTTCATATTGCATAAATACATCATTACCAACTTCAATAAAATGACCACAATCACATGAAGGATTACAATTTGGACTACATGGTTGTTTATCTGTTATATAAAACATTTCACTATCTGGTCCACAAGGCCCTCTATCCAACTCCCACCAATTATCTTCTTTTGGTAAATAATATATATTTTCTTTTAAAAAACCTGATTTTTCTCTTAATATAGCTGTTTCATCATCTCTTGGAACACTTTCATTACCTTCAAACACAGTAGTTGCAAGTCTTTCTTTTGGTAATTTAAACACTTCTGTTAATAGTTCATAACTCCATTTAGTACGCTCTTCTTTAAAATAATCTCCTAAACTCCAACTCCCCATCATTTCAAAAAATGTTACATGACTTGAATCACCAACAGATTCTATATCATTAGTCCTAATACAACCTTGTATATTACAAAGTCTCTTCCCCTTTGGATGTTCTTTTCCTAAAAGATATGGCATTAAAGGTTGCATTCCAGCCACGTTAAATAACACACCTGTAGCTCCGTCACCTATTAAAGATGTAGTACCTATATTTACATGACCACGTTTTTCATAAAATTCAATCCAAGCTTTACGGATTTCTTTTGAAGACATTTTTTTCATAAACTTCACCAATACTTAACTTTAAGTCTCCTTTCTTCTTATTATAACTATATTTCTTCCCATATTTGATTTATAACTATTTCAACTATATACTCATCTAAAAAATAGATGAGTATATAGTTAATAATATTCTTATATTTTCTATTGATTTTTGCCACAACAATTCTTATATTTTTTACCGCTTCCGGCAGGGACAGGCTTGATTTCGCCCAATTTTCTTTTCAGCTTTTACTGGCTCCCTTTTTGGAGCAGATGAACCATTTTCATTAGTACTAACATTTCTTAAATTTACAGTATTTTCTTTTATAATATTATCTTTATATTCCTGCTCAGATTTAGGTCTTATAGAAAATACTGCCTTTGTTGAATCTTCTTGAATTGTATCAATTAATCCTTCAAACATATCAAAACTTTCCATTTTATATGCTTCAAGTGGATTTGTTTGTCCATACGCTCTTAAACCAATTCCATCTTTTAGTTGAGATATTGCATCAATATGATCCATCCACTTTTCATTAACCACATTTAATATCAAATGACGTTCTATACCATTTAATACCTCATTTATTCCTTTTTCTTCTGCCTCTTTATGTTTTGTTTCATAAATTTCAGTAATCTTTTTAGTAAGAAGCTCTGTAATTTCTTCACTATCTAAAACTTCTATATCCTCTTTATTTAATATATTCTCTTTAGCAAACAGATTAGTAAGAACAGCATTTAAACTTTCAAAGTCCACCGCCTCAATATTTTCTGCATTATCAAAATATTGAGATACGATTTTCTGTATTTTTCCTTGTGCAAGTTTTAATACAATCTCAGAAATATTTTCAGAATTTAAAACTTCTCTTCTTTGAGAATAAATAATTTCTCTTTGCTTATTCATCACATCATCATATTCAAGTACATTTTTTCTAATTGAGAAATTTCTACCCTCTACTTTTCTTTGTGCATTTTCAATCACATTAGTAAGCATCTTCTGCTCAATAGGTGTATCTTCCGGTAAACCAAGTTTTTCTATAATTCCAGTCATCCTATCAGATCCAAAAAGTTTCATTAAGTCATCTTCAAGTGAAATATAAAATCTAGTTTTACCAACATCTCCTTGACGACCAGATCTACCTCTCAACTGATTGTCAATTCTCCTTGATTCATGTCTTTCACTACCTATTATCTTTAAACCACCAGCAGCAATTACTTTAAGTTTATTCTCATTTAATTCTGGCTTTAATTTTTCTTCTATTTTCTTTATTTCCTCTTTTGCTTTCTTCACTTCATCATTATCATAAGATATAGGAGTTATAGCCATTTCAATTACATCTTGACTATATCCTTTTTTGCTCAATTCTTCTTTTACTAAATATTCCAAATTTCCACCAAGCATAATATCTGTACCACGTCCAGCCATATTAGTAGCAATTGTAACAGCTTTATATTTACCTGCCTGTGCTATAATCTCAGCTTCTTTTTCATGATATTTTGCATTAAGTACTTGATGCGGTATTTTCTCTTTTTTTAGTAACTTACTTATAATCTCTGATTTATCAATTGAAACTGTACCAACTAAAACAGGTTGTCCAATCTCATATGACTCTTTAACATCTTCAACAATAGCATTATATTTTGCCCTTTGAGTTTGATAAACCACGTCATCTAAATCTATTCTTTTAATCTCTTTATTTGTTGGTATTTCAACAACGTCCAGTTTATATATTCCTTTAAATTCATCTTCTTCAGTTTTAGCTGTACCAGTCATACCAGATAATTTTCCATATAATCTAAAATAATTTTGAAATGTTATAGTAGCAAGAGTTTGACTCTCTGATGCTATTTTTACATTTTCCTTTGCTTCTATAGCTTGATGTAATCCATCACTATATCTTCTTCCCTGCATTAGACGTCCAGTAAACTCATCAACAATTATAACTTCTCCATCTTTAACTATATAATCTTTATCTTTTTTCATAAGTCCGTACGCGCGAATAGCTTGGTTTACATGATGTGATATAGTTAAATTATCAACATCTGATAAAGATGTTATTTGAAAATATTTTTCACATTTTTTGGTACCAGTATCAGTAAGTGCTGCAGTATGAGCTTTTAAGTCTACTATATAATCAAATTCATCATCTGAAGCATCAAATTCCTTATCATTATTTTCGACTATAACTTTTGCCTTTAAACCTTTTGCAAAATTATTTGCTTTTTCATACAAGTCATTTTTTTTATCTACCATTCCAGATATTATAAGAGGAGTACGTGCCTCATCAATTAAAATGGAGTCAATTTCATCTACTATTGCATAATTTAATTCTCTTTGTACCATAGCCTCTTTACTCATAGCCATATTATCTCTTAAATAATCAAAACCAAATTCATTATTTGTTCCATAAGTTATATCAGCAGCATATGCTTCCTTTTTCTGATTAGGTAACATCCCAGAAACAACTAATCCAACAGAAAGTCCAAGAAATCTATATAACTTTCCCATCCAAATACTATCTCTTTTTGCTAGATAATCATTTACTGTAACAACATGAACACCTTTTCCAGATAATGCATTTAAATATACTGGAAGTGTTGCAACAAGTGTCTTACCTTCACCTGTTTTCATCTCTGCAATTCTTCCCTGGTGAAGTATGACACCACCTATAAGTTGAACCCTAAAATGTCTCATATTCAAAACTCTACTTGAAGCTTCAGCAACAACTGCATATGCTTCAGGTAATATATCATCTAACGTTTCTCCATTTTTTAAACGTTCCTTAAATTCTATAGTTTTATTTTTTAAATCCTCATCAGACAAACTACTTAATCCTTTTTCTATTTCTTCTATTTTATCTACAATTGGTAATATCTTTTTTATTTCTCTTTTACTATATGATCCAAATATCTTTTCTACTAATTTCATTTTTTCCTCCTATAAGATCATTTTTTAGTATTATACCACACTTTAATTAGAATTTAAACTATTTTTTCATTATTTTTCATATATATATTATATACACAAATATATTACAGTTAGTTATACAATATATATTTTTTTGGCATAAATATATCTCATCTCTTCCTCTATTCTAATATCACCACATATTAAAACTATAGTATTAATATATAATCTATTTAAGAAATCTTCACATATCTTATCATATATAACAACATCAAATACATTTTCTTCATTATCTATATCTTCCACACTCATTATACAATATGGTTTTACCTTGTTATAATAATCAAAACATATATTACTCTTACTTTTTATCTTACATGTTATATACACATTATTCATATCTCCTCCTTTTTAAAATTAAACAATACAATATAATATCCCAAAAAATAAATACATATACATGAAATAAAATTATCTATCTTCATTATATATGTATTTTTAATATATTTACCTAATCTCTTTAGGAAGGACAAGGTTCCTTTAATATCTAATACGATACTATATATATTCCTTAAAATATATATTTTGATACTTGTATTAGAGCACAAAGCGAAATCCTATGTTGTTGTTACTATTGGTCGGATTGTTGTTGTTACGGTTTGAAACTGGATTGTTAGAACCAGTATTGTTGTAGTTACCACCACGGTTAATGCGATTGTTGGAATTGTTCGCCTTTTAACCTTGCCCTATATTACCATATTATTTAAATGTATACTATCTTATTTTATATATTCGTTTAAATAAAAATATTTTTTAACTAAATTATTTACATCTGCTATTTTCATATACCCTACATGTCCATTTATACTTCTTTTAGCTTCCTCTACTGTTATATTTTCTCTTACTATATTCTTCCTTATATACTTTAATTTCTTAATTAACTTTTTCTTACCCTTATTTCTTAAATACATTCTTCCTATTTTTATTTTATATCCGCAAAAGTTTATACCTTGACTTACTTTAAATATCTGCGTCTTACTATTTAATTTAAGTTCTAATACTTCATGATACATTCTTTCTAGCCTTCTTAATATTTCCTTTGCTTTAGCTTTATTTTCTACTATTATGCAAGTGTCGTCCATATAACGATAATAATATTTACACTTTAATTTACTTTTAGCATATTGATCTATTGTGTCTAAATATATATTTCCAAACATCTGTGAAGTATAATTTCCAATAGGTATCCCCTTTTCTTCCACCTCATCAAATTCTTTACTTGACTCTATTATCTTCTTTGTAAACATTACATATTTTGTATGTTCTTCGTTATTTACAAAATATTTCTTTGATTTTTCCTCTATTATTTCTAATAAAATATTTTTATTTATATTTTGAAAATACTTTGCTGCATCCATTTTTATAACATACGCATCTTCCCATTTTTTATTTACATTATACAAATCTTTTTTAACCCTTAAAGCACACTCATGCATTCCTCTTCCTTTTATACACGCATATGATGTTGATATAAATGATGGTACAAATATCTTTTCTATAAAGTTTCTTACATACCATGTATGCACTATTCTATCTTTAAATGATGCTGCTAGAATTCTTCTTTTCTTAGGCTCATATACATAAAACTCTCTATACTTTCCAAAAGTATATCTTCCATTTCTTAATTTATCACATATTATATTTATATAATCCTCTTGTCTTAAACTAAACTTTATAACATCTTCTCTTAAAGTCTTTCCTCTTCTTGCAAACATATATGCCTCGTATAGTTTTTCATAAGTTATACTATTACTAAAACTTAAAACACTTTTCAAAAATTTACACCTACATTCTTTATATATCCACCTAACATCATTCCTAACTCACTTAAGTACCTTATACTTACATTAAACTTCTTTTCATCTATATATCTTAATTTATACATTACTCTTAAAACAGACCTTTGAAAACTAAAATTTGAATCAATCTTATTCAATACATCTAACCTTTTTTCTTTTCTTACCTTTTGCAACAAATATATGCTCTCTAATGTATCTAATATATTTTCAACAAATCTATTACCTATATTAAACTTTGAAATCTTTGGCAATTTTATATATAACTCTAACTCATACTCCACATATCTTTCATACCTTGGTATCAGTTGTAACAAATTACTTTTCAAATATATCACCTATTATTTTTTATCTACATCTACTCTATCAATTCTACCATATTTTACATTTTGTTTATCTATATACTCATATAAGCATCTTCTTTCCTTTTCTGCTCTTAACAAATCAACTATAATTTTTAACTTTTCATTATTTTCTATATTTATACCATTGCCATATATTTTTGATATTTTACTATCATATATCTTTATATATTCATAATTTCCTTCACACACCTTACCTTCCTCATTATTTAGATACCAATTATCTAATATACTATCTAAATATATAATATCTCTACTCCTTTCTATAGTATCATATACACAAATTGATATATTTTTTTCATCTAATTGTCTAATATATTTTTTTAATGAACTAGCTGGTATCCCAATCTTGTATACATTTCTTGCGTATTTTATAACTTTCAGTCCAAATAATTCATGTAATACATATGCATCTAAATCTACTGCTTCAAAAAATGCTCCAACATGTATTAACACTAAAGATTTGAGAGTGTATAATATGGTGTGTAGATTATTAAAACAAAAATAATAATCGCACACCATATTTTGTGTGCAAGAGGA
>CALXJF010000033.1 GCA_944388575.1 uncultured Clostridia bacterium | reverse complement strand
TTGTTATGCCATAAATTATCTTAAATAATTTTTTAAAATTTTTCTTAAAAAACTATTGACATTTTATAGTTGGTCTAGTTATATTTAATAATATTATTTGCTTAAGTATTTTTTTTTATGCAAAAAATAGTACAAAAAAACACATTAAAAGATAATAGCAATTAATTATACTATTTTTACTTTTAACGTGCAATATCTAAATTATAATTTTTCTATTGTAGTTGCTAAATTTTCAAGTAACGCTTGTTTTATTGTTTTTTCTTTTTGAGTTTTATTCTTATGAATAATATCCGCTAACTTTTTTAGATTTCTTAAATCTTCTTTTAAAAGTTCTTTATTTTGCTTATATCTAACTTGCATCATATTTATAATATTATACAAATCATAATTTGGTGTTAATTCTAACTTTCCATATAAGTCTTCCATATCATATCTTGAAAATACTGGAATATCGCTATAATCCCCCATTATTTCTTTATAAAATTCAGAAATATTATTTGGAAGATTTTTAAATAACTCTGTAGCTTTGTTATATGCCACTTCTTGAATAGCTTTTTCTCTTATAGATAAATACTTCTCTCTTATTTCAGCAATATCTCTATCTTCTGTATCATAATCAATATCCATATCAAGATTTGTAGATAAAGTTCCTATATCATTAATATTATTCGATGCAGCAAGTTGCATACCCAAAATGAAAGCTTGCTTTAGTTCAGAAGCTTGTATCCTTATAAGCCCCATATTTAGTAAATACTTAAATATTATAAATAATTTAACATATTCATTAAATTCAACCTGTCCACTCTTTACTTCTTCTAAAACTTGTTGCCATAAACTATCAAATTCAAAATCTGATATTTTCCAGTAACTATCATTTAATAATCTTAAATATTTCTTACCCTCATTATTTTTATCATCTTTAAATGAATTTAAAGCTTCTTCTAAATTTTCTTTAAATTCCTTCTCTTCAAAGACTCTTGTTCTTACATATATTTCAATAAATTTAAAAAACTTAAATCTAGACGGATCATTAAAGAAATATTTATTATCAAATTCTCTTAAATAAAATTGATTTTTATCATTTAAAATTTTTGATGTAAGTATTATAGAATTATACTCATCATTGCTTTTTATATATTTCAATTTCTCTTTTACCATATTACCAGCCTTTATTTCAAATGACATAGCAATGGTAAACGTTAGCATAGTTCTTAAAATATCATAGTCAACGTCTGGATATTGATTTAAAGTTGCAGTAAATATCTTTTCAAAATCGTTTAATGCATGTTTTAATATTCTAAGATTTCCTGTACCAGATTTTTTAAATGCAGCTATTATTAAATGAGAATTCCTTTTATAAAAATCAATCAATTTTTCGTTATATGAATATTTCATTATCATTCCGTTTAAAATATATGGATATTCTGGAATATATTCAAAAGTTTCTCCAATTAATTTTTCCTTAATCCTTTCATAAGCATTTGCTCTATCAAAAATATCTGTTATCTTATCCTCTAATATATTAGCTAAAGGTTTTGTACTTCCTTCACCTTTTTTATCCTTAGGAACTAAGCTCCCTTCTTTATCTAAAATATATGAAGCAATAAAAGTTTTCATCTCCATATTATTATTTTTAAACTTTGTGGCAAGTTCTTTTTCATTACATATTAAAATAGTTTTTATACCATCGTGTTCTACGAAATTATTAATATACCCTAATATATCTATAACATCTACATTAGCTCTTTCTAAGTCGTCGAAACATAATATTTTATCATCAATTGAAAAAAGTTTAGAAAAATCGACCTTATCTGAATTAAAGCTCATACTTCCAAACAGATTAGCCATATCAAGTCCAGTTTTAACATATTCTGGTATCCTATTTCCTTCTCTTGTATCAACAAATTTCTTTAATGTTTTACTAAGTGTAGGATTAGTTTCTATAAATATTTTTTTACTAATTTCTTCTAGGCTATTTATACCATACAAAGACATATATATAGTTTTATAATTTTTTCCATTAACTTTTATTGCTTCTAATCTATTTCTTAATTTATTATTCCAAAAATATGTCTTTCCACTTCCCCACTCTCCATTTAACATAACTGCATAATCAGTATACGGTTTTCTAACATAATCACAAATACTTTCAATTAATTCTTCCAACTTATACCACCTCTTTAGTTAGAATTATTCTATCATATTATTACATTTTTTGCAATTATATAATTATTATTTAACAAAATAACTTGTATTAATAAAAATCAATCATAAAAATAGTTCACAAAGGTATGTAATATTACAAAAAAAGAAATAAACCTATAGTAAGATTTATTCCTTTTTTATTTTTAAGATTTAAATAGATTTATCTGGAATGTAACCTATCTTATCACCCAACCTAACGCACGTTCTATGAATATCATGATTAAAAAATATCTCATCATAGATACACTCACAAATTAAATCATAATTAAGAGTTAAAACACCATATTTACCATCACGAACAACATAAATAAAATTATTTAAAAATTTTGCTGGATGACGTTCACTATAATATATATCATCATAAATACATGGACATACTTCTTTTCCTTCACCATTAATAGCTCCCCATTTTCCTTTTTTCCTCACTTTAGCAAAAGAATGTATGTCAAAAGACTTAACTTCATCATAAATACATGGACATATCTTTTCACCTTTACTATTAATTACTCCCCACTTTTCATTTAATACTGCTCCTACTTTATCTTCGGCTAAAGCATGTATATCGTCATAAATAGGTTCACAAATTATACTCCCATCATTATTAACACATCCATATTTTCCTCCATATTCTAGTATTAATATTTTTCCTGTATAATAACGTACACTAAATGTACCCTGAGGTTTAAATACTTCTATTCCTTTAGTATCTATTAATAAACTATTTAACCCATTATTGACAGCTTTTATAAATTGGTCACTAATTGTATAAACATAATCATAAATAGGTTCGCAAATCATTTCTCCTTTTTTATTAATAACACCGTATTTTCCATTTCTACTTACCTTAAAGAAGAGTTCAGACTTTCTATCCCAAACTTCTTCCTTTAGATGTTCAATAGAGTCAAATAACAACATATAAATTGCTCCTTTCATTTTAACTAGTTAGTTAAAAACTTCTTTTTTTCTAGTATTATAGCATAAAAAAAATATGAAAGCAATATGAAAACAATATATTATGTTGATTTATTAATACAATTAAATGTTAAATAATTAAATGTTTTTATTAAAATTAATAAACTATATTTTTATATCCAAACAAATTTTATAATATTAATCTAAAATATGATGTACATAATTTTAGCAACCTCATAAAAATATATTGACTTAATATACATTATGTAGTATAATGTTTTGTGTAAAGTATGATTTTTTGAGTTTATTATTAATATATTAACTGGCGCAATTTTTCCTCCAATGGACTTATATATCTTTATTGTCTGTTAGTTAGCCTCCTTTCAAGAGAAATAATACTTAGCCAAATACATACTTGATATATAAGTCCATCTTGGGGCCATTATATAGGAAGTTATAACATTAACTTCTCAAATCCTCCATTTTAAAGCCACCATAAAAAATATGGTGGCTTGTCTTTTATAATTTTTCTAATATTTTCTGCTTTAAACCAGTTTTTCTATTTTTTGATTCTATATTTTCAACCATAAAATTAATTATATTCTTACTTCCAACTATGACTAACATCTTCTTTGCTCTAGTCATAGCAGTATATAACAAATTTCTAGTAAATAATTTTTTATATCCAGTATATAAAGGAAGTACTACATAATCAAATTCACAACCTTGACTTTTATGAATAGTAACAGCATATGCTAACTCTAATTGATCCAATTCATCAAACTCATACTCTACTTCTTTGTTATCATCAAAAGTTACCATAATTTTTTCTTCCTTATTATTAATTTTAGTGATAAAACCTATATCTCCATTATATATACCATCAAAAAACTCTCCATTTTGAGAAAACTTTTTATCATAGTTATTTATAATCTGCATAACCTTATCACCTTCTCTAAATACTCGTGAATTAAAACTTTTCTCACTTTTTTTAGAGGATTTTGGATTTAATATTTCTTGTATAACTCCATTTAAATGAATTGTACCAAGTTCAGTTTTCTTCATTGGTGTCAAAACTTGTAAATCTTTTAAAATATCAAATGAAGCAAAACTTTCTAACCTATATGAAAGTAAAGAAGAAATCTCAGATATAGTATTTTCCATACTATTAGTACTTATAAAAAATAGATCTGTATTTTTATTCTTAAACTCTGGATACTCTCCATTATTTACCTTATGAGCATTTAATATTATATCACTTTTAGAGCTTTGTCTATATATTTCTTTAAGTGCAACTACATTTACAACTTGTGATGAAATAATATCTTTTAAAACATTACCAGGTCCTACAGAAGGCAACTGATCTATATCCCCAACAAGAATTACCTGAGTATTTGGTTTTATCGCTTTAAATAGATTATTCATCATTAAGCAGTCTATCATAGAAGCCTCATCAATAATCACTACATCTGCTTCAATTACTTTTACTTCTATCTCATACATAGCATCTAAATCTCTATCATCTACTTTAGCTATCTCTAAAAGCCTATGTATGGTTTTTGCTTCTTTACCTGTAGTTTCTTTAATTCTTTTAGATGCTCTACCCGTTGGTGCACATAGAACATATTCTTTTTTTAAATCTTCTAAAATATCTATAATACATTTTATTATTGTTGTTTTTCCTGTACCAGGCCCCCCCGTTATAATTGAAATCGAATTATTTAAACATGTAGAAATAGCCTTTATCTGTTCTTCTGATAAAACCAAACTATTTTTTTTACTTGTTTTTTCAATCTGTTTAGAATAATCTTTGTTTTCAATATGTGTTAAAGAGTGTGAAACAATGTTTCTTGCTATGTTATCTTCAGCTAAGTAATAACTACTTCTAAAAACAAATTCTTTCTCGTTTATTTTTTGAACATATATTTTTTTATCAAAAGTTAGCCTAGTAATACCATTTGTTATTTCGGTTTCTGGTACTTCAAGTATTTTAGATGCATACTCAAGTAATATATCCATTTCAATACAAGTATGACCAAACTCTGTAGATTTATTTAATGCATATAAAATACCTGCATCTATTCTAGATTCATTATTTAATTCAATATTTAATTTCTTGGCTATATTATCAACAAACTCAAAATCTAATGTTCTAACAAATTGAAGTAAACTATATGGATTTTCTTTTACAATATTAATAGTTTCTCCCCT
The DNA here is from genome assembly GCA_944388575.1 of uncultured Clostridia bacterium. Lineage (GTDB taxonomy): Bacteria > Bacillota > Clostridia > TANB77 > CAG-465 > CAG-465. The sequence goes on along the minus strand of CALXJF010000033.1, from coordinate 10,702 downwards.
CAATATTTTATATATCTTAGAAGCTACTATAACTGAAATATTGAAATCACTTAAAAATTCCACTGTATTCCACTTTTCCCACTCTTCAGAAAAAAATGTATTTAATTCTTGTATCTTTTCTTCATTTAAGCCCTTTATTCCATATAATTTATCTTTATCATATCTAATAATATTAACAGTGTTATCTTCAAATTTATCTACAATATTTTTAGCAGTTTTCTTTCCTATACCCTTTACATTATCTGCTATGTATTGAATAAGAGCATTATTAGTTTTAGGAAGAATTTTTTTATAAGTTGAAAATTTAAACTGTTTTCCATATACTTTATGAGTATCTTCTTCACCTTCAAATTCAAGCTCTTCATCTACTTCAATATTATCTGTCATTCCAACAGCAGTTATATACTCTTTCCCAACTTTTAAAAGTAGTACAGTCCAAGAACTACTCTCATTTTTATATATAATTGTCGAAATTTTTCCTTGTATTTTCATTTAAATCTCCCAAAATTATTATATTACAGATTTTATACATTTTCAATAATGAAATCAATTATACTTTGAATATTATTATAAATTTAAAATATAATATGTATATAAAGGAGTTGATTTTATGTATCTTGAAATTCCATATTCAAGAATATATGCATATATTTGAGATAAATATATACTTAGAATTCATAGCCAACAAAAACACACACAATACAATTGCATTGTGTGTGTTTTAAGTTTTAGTTACAAGCTTTTTTTAGCTCTTCTCCAAGTATGGTTCTTAACCCCCATTTATTTTCCAAGAGCCATTTGGGACTAAGTCCCAGGCTTTCCAAACTATTTATATATTCGACAATCTCCTTTTCCTGATCAATATTTTCTATATTATTAAATATAAGATCATGATCATTGAGCAGATCTCTTGCAACATCCCTCCATAAATCTACGATCATTATTACCTTTTTAAAGGTTTCCAAATGATCTATTATCCACTTACTTATAAATAGTGATTCATTATCGCTATCGTTAAAGTCACATGCCTCAAAGTAAGCTAATATTTCTGAACTATTTTCAACAATTCTTGATATAACAGCCAACTTTTCAGCATACTCCTTATCAGTTGATTTTGAAATATCATCAAAATCTTTATCAGCCTGAGTACTAACTTCATTAGTTTCCACTTTGAGATCTTTTACAGCATTTGGCTGGCTAGATACATCAGTTGAATCGCAAACCTCAGTAAGTAATGTTGCGTTAACGTTTCTTTTTATTCTAGCTAATTCCTCTGAAAAATATTTAGCTATTGACTCTACATATTTCAAAAAGAAATTTGCCTCATCTTCTCTAAAATGCAAACTCCTCAGACCACCATACCTATAATTAGTATGCGACGAGTTTAATAGTGAATTTATGCGCTCTAATTCACTTATCGGATAAGTAAAAAGTGCCTCATCTATCTTGGAAATGAGCTTTTCTGTCGCTATTTTATCTTTACCTAATCCATCAAAAAGCTCTTTAGGATACTTTGACTCCTCCTTTACAATTTTTTTCCCGCTTCTCTCGAGAACATAATTCCTTACCTTCTTATAATATTTAAGGAACTCATCCCCTACCAGCCCCATCTTATCTAGTGCAAACTCTGGTCTGTATGTGAGATTCCAGAGATTATGAAAAACTATCTCATCTGTATACGTTTCAAACTTCCGACAAACTTCTTCAAGAAGCTGCTTCTGTCCATCGTTTAATGCGTTTGCAAGCTTTGAATTCATATTTCTCATATATGTCCTCCTTTATAATCAAAAAAAGATTTTATATAACCTACATTTTAATTATATCAGATGTTTAGTGTTATGTCAACGTTTTGGTAGGTTTATACTTACTATTTAATAAATATTTTATTATATATATCATATTTTTTTATTTGTATATAATAAAGTTCAAAAATAAAAAAGCATATTATTAATTATAAAACATATAAATTTAATATATAAACTTGTACAAAGGAGTGATTATATGTGGCATACAATGTCAATACTTGAAGTTGAAAAAAAATTAAATACAAATATTACTACAGGATTAAAAACAAAAGAAGTACAAAAAAGACTCAAGGAATATGGCCTTAATAAATTAGATGAGGCTAAAAAACGAAGTATTCTTTTAAAATTTCTTGATCAATTTAAAGATTTCATGATAATAATACTACTAATTGCGGCATTTATCTCTGCTGGTATTTCATATATAGAAAATACTCATGAATATATGGATTCAATCATAATTGTTGCAATAGTAGTTTTTAATGCGATAATGGGACTTATACAAGAGGCAAAAGCCGAAAAATCTTTAGAAGCATTAAAAAAACTCTCTACACCCACTACAAAAGTAAAAAGAGATGGAAAAATAATAAGTATTGATAGCCAAAACGTTGTTCCAGGAGATATAGTTATATTAGAAGCAGGAAATTTTGTTTGTGCTGATGCTCGCCTTATAAAAGCGTATAATTTAAAAGTTGAAGAATCAGCTTTAACTGGTGAAACAGTTCCAGTACTTAAAGATGCCAACAAAATACTTTCACCCAAAATACCAATAGGTGACACTCTAAATATGATCTTTTCAACTACAATAATTACAGCTGGCCATGGAGAAGCAATAGTTACAAATACTGCAATGAATACCAAAGTCGGAAAAATCGCAAAAATGATGATAGAAGATGTATCTCCAGAAACTCCACTTCAAAAAAAACTATCTGATGTTGGAAAAAAACTAGGGTCCGCCTGTCTTTTTATATGTTTAGCAATATTTGTTATTGGTATTTTTAAAAATATTCCTTTTACTGAAATGTTTATGACATCAGTAGGTTTAGCTGTTGCCGCTATACCAGAAGGACTTCCTGCAATTGTTACAATAATGCTTTCAATTGGTGTTACACATATGGCTAGAAAAAATGCTATAATCAGGAAATTACCTGCTGTAGAAACACTTGGCAGTAGTTCAGTTATCTGCTCTGATAAAACTGGTACATTAACACAAAATAAAATGGAAGTTGTAAAGTTATACGATAGTACAGGAGTAGTTTCAAATACATCTAGTACATATCATTTAATACTTGAACTTGGTACAATGTGTAATGATTCTACCTTAGAATATAAAGGTTCAAAAGTAATAGCAAATGGTGAAGCCACAGAAGTTGCTATTGTTAATAGTGCCTTGTTAAACAATATAAATAAAGATAAGTTGTATTCTAAAATGAAAAGAATAAATGAAATTCCTTTTGAATCCTCAAGAAAATTAATGACAACTATTCACGAATTTAACGGAAAATATAGGGTTATCACTAAAGGTGCTCCTGATGCTTTAATAAAAAGATGCAACAGATACTACAAAAATGGTGCTACTTATAATATGGATTCAAATATGCTTGGCACCTTAAATAAATACAATGAGATAATGGCAAATGAAGCTTTACGTGTTTTGGCTGTTGCATATTATGATGCCTCCTCTCTTCCATCTAAAATGGATAGTTTAACAATCGAAAATAATCTGATATTTGTTGGACTAATAGGTATGATTGATCCTCCAAGACCTGGTGTTAAAGAGGCTGTTTTAACTTGCAAAAAAGCAGGAATAAAAACTGTTATGATAACAGGAGACCACATACTAACCGCCAAAGCAATTGCAAGTAATCTAGGTATTTTAAATTCAAATGATTTAGCCATTACAGGAAACGAACTAGACTTGATTCCTCAAAAAAATTTAGAAAAAAATATTATGAAGTATTCAGTATTTGCTAGAGTATCACCTGAACATAAAGTTAGAATTGTAAAAGCCTTTAGAAGTACAGGTGCCGTTGTGGCTATGACAGGTGATGGGGTAAATGACGCACCAGCACTTAAAAATGCCGATATAGGTGTATCAATGGGACTTAATGGCACAGATGTAGCTAAAAATGCATCAGATATGATTTTAACAGATGATAATTTCGTTACAATTGTAGAAGCTGTAAAAGAAGGACGACATATATATGAAAATATAAAAAAAGCTGTTCATTTTTTACTTGCTACTAATATAGGAGAAATTGTAACTATATTTGTAGGATTATTACTTGGTCTTGATACTCCACTACTGGCTATACACCTACTTTGGATAAATCTAGTAACAGATTCTTTTCCAGCAATTGGACTTGGTATGGAAGCAGCTGATAAACACATAATGCATAAACGACCTAAAAATCCAAAAAAGGGATTATTCTCAGATGGTTTATGGAGAAAAATTTTCTTTGAAGGAACTATGATTGGATTACTAACTCTATTTGCTTTTAACATTGGATGTAAATTCTATTCCTTAGAAGTTGGAAGAACTATGGCTTTTATTTCACTTAGCATGTTAGAATTAGTACACAGTTTTAATATTAGAAGTGAAGATAATAGTATCTTTGAAATAGGCGTATTTAAAAATAAATACCTTACTTTGGCCTTTTTATTAGGACTAATTCTACAAATAGCAGTTGTTACACTTCCAGTAATCTCAACAATCTTTGATGTTGTACCCTTAACCTCAAGTCAATGGATAATAACAAGTATAATTTCAATTTTACCAATTATAATTATTGAAATAAAGAAAAAAGTGCATGAAATACTTTTTGGAAAAAGAATATATAATATATATGGAAAAACTGCATAAAAAAAGTAACCAGTTCAATCTGGTTATTTTGTTTTTATATATATAATTTTATTTTTTAAAAATTTTTTTAGAAAATACCAAGCTACAAGTAATCCTAAAGTAATTATAATTGGTAATTTTAGATTAGAAATATATGAACTTACTATTGTCCAATTATCTCCTAAATAAAAACCAGCACCCACAAAAACAAGAGTCCAAGGAATACTACCAATTGTTGTATATAAAATGAATTTTTTAAAATCTAATTTAGCTATTCCTATTGGAAGTGAAATAAATGTTCTAATTATAGGTAAACACCTTCCAAATAAAGCTGCCTTCATACCATATTTTGCAAACCATTTATCAGATTTTTCAATATCTTCTTTTTTCATAAAGAAAAATTTTCCATACTTTTCTATAAATGGTCTTCCTCCATAATACCCCATAGCATAAATAATTACAGCACAAAAAACACTACCAATCAAACCTGTAATAAAAGCTCCTATAAATGAGAAAACTCCATTTGCTGCAAGAATTCCTCCTGTTGCTAGTATAAATTCACTTGGAATAATTATTAAAATAGCCTCTAACACCATTCCCAGAAACATACCAATATAACCAAGCCCAGAAATTAAATTCAAAATATATTCAGACATTTTTTATCACCTTATAATTATATACTATAAATTTATATTATTTATTCTATGTAGTTTTTTTATTTATATAAAAAATATCTAAACAGTATAAAAATATGTAAGTTATTAATATAGGAGAAAATCTAAAATATTGATTTTCTCCATTTTTGTGCATAATTATAATATAAAAAACAATTAAAATTATCAATAGAAGTTGAAAAAATTATTGACACGACTTTAGTTTATTTATAAGTATAAGTATAAGTGTAAGTATAAGTTTAATTTACGTCAAAGTTAATGCTACGCTTTTATTAAAATAGATTTTCTCTTGTCTCATTTCACTTAAAATTTTTATATTTATTTTTTAGTTTATTTTTATTTTCTTGACTAATTTTTGGAACTATTTCAAGTATTTGGATACAATTTCATGGAATATTACATAAAAGTATATATAATACTTGACATAGTTCCAATTTAATCACCTCATAATTTTAAAGAGTTAAAGCTAATTTATAGATACTTTTAACTATTATTTTTTATTGGTAATTAAAAATACTCCCAATTATATTAAAATCAGTACTTTTATTCATTTTTTATTTAAAAATTCAAAGATATTTAATTTTCTAAAAAAATTTCAAAAATAAAATGATTTGTATACAAAGTGTATACTAAATTTAAAAATCAAAAGCCAATTCCTTTAACATGAAAATAATAACTTCACCCACTTACACAATCAAAAATTGTTTGTGGGTAACCGAAAAACTTGTTGTTCTCACAATAAAAATTGAAAGGATGATTTATGTATGAAAATTGAATACTCAAAACAAGGAGATTATTATTTTCCAAATTTATACTTAGATACTAATTTCAAATATTTCGAAATTAATAGATATGGAAAGTTAAGATTAAAATTTCTAAAAGAACACAGAAAAGCAGAATATATTATTTTATTTATGAATAATAAACTGCAAGAACATCTATTAGAAATTGATAAAACTGCAAATGATAGGTTTGAATTTTTAATGAAGCAACTAGTAAAAAAAGAAAATATTACAGAAGAATTAAAAGCGACCGATCAATTAAAATTAGTTATACTTATGATACCATGATATTATGGATAAATTTCCAAATTTGCAATTAATTTTTGAAGATGATGAAGTATTTGAACTGAATAAAGAAGAATGTAAAATGCTTCAAAAAATTATTCAATTAGGGTTAAAAATTGATGAACTAGAAGAATATTCTATCTTCTTTTTTGGTAGTATAGAAGTATATTTCTACTTTAAGAAAATAGGAATCCTAAAATAATAACAAAAAATATTGTCCTAGCTAGCACTGAATTTGTACTCACGTACAAACGTAAAAATAATAGGGACACCCCAATCCCCATTTTTAACTATATTAGGAAAAGAGGTGTTATACTTAAGAAAAAGAGATATAAAAAAATATTTTACTTTAGTGAAATGAAAAATAAAACTAAAGATGTCCCGTCTGATGCAATGCTTTTACCAATAATAAATGAACTAAAATCTGTTAGTAAATCTCTAAATGAAATTGCAAGAACTACAAATAGATTCAATTTTGTTAATGCAAGGAATTGTAATAGAGTAATTGAAAAAATAGATGTTATAAGTGATGAGATAAGAGAAAAACTTATAACTATAAGATAAAATATAGCAATCCTATACATTTAAAATGCTATATGTATAGAATTGAAAAATTTTTCATAAAATATTCGAACTTTTGTTTTCTTATGATTTATAATGTGCTATACTTTGAAGAGCGAGGTGATAATTTATGAATGATGAAATTCACAATAATATTGAAGAAACTGAGATTTTATTAAATAGTATTAATAATTCTGATGCTATTCAATTTTCTAAATGGACTAAAGAAAAAGCTAATTTAAGATATAATGGAAAAATTCACAACTTGAAAGTTTATATAGGTTAAGACCACTAAAAAATGAATAAAATTCTGAATTTTGCTTGACTTTCCGTCATAGAATAGTTTATAATAAAATTAATAAAACATTAGTGTCCGTTCTGAAAAGAACGTAATCATTATAATCCGATAGCTCGAAGTGCTATCGCTTTTTATTGAATATAATCTAAAATTTTTCATATACTATTATTACATTAGTGTCCATAGCATTTGGCTATGTAAGTCATTAATAAAGGGGAAAATCTGAAATATTGATTTTCTCCTTTTTAATTAACTATTATTTAATTCTTCAATTACATTTTCCCAAGGATATACGGAAACTAAATTATAGTTAATATTTAATTTATTGCATTCTTCTTTGGATAATTGTTTTATTTCATTTGTAGTCATCGTTCAAGTAGTAAAACATATATTTTTGACACTGTCTTTATATGTATAATCTCTAATTCTGATAATTTAATCTTTTTAGTCAAGTATAAAACATATACATCATTTGAATAATTAAAAACTAAAAAAGTAATATTTTTAATAATGACTTTATGTGGTTCAATATACGTAAGATGAGTTTTTTCTAGTTTTCTAATACTACCATTTATAAAAGCTGGGGTAACTTTAAAAAACTCACATATAAATTCAATTCGTTGTTTTAGACATTCTTCAAATTGTAATTTTTGCTTAATTATCTTCATTTTTCACACCATCCTTTCTTTATAATTTTGGGATGATTTTTTGCAAAAGAAAAAAATCAACCATTTTACTGATTGATTTTTGTATCTATCTGTTCTATTAGTTCGAACAGAAACGTCATTGGTGCAGATGGTAGAAGTCAATGTTTGCTAATGTGCTATTTTTAAGCATTTATAAAAATATTATCGAGCATATTCCGAGCTACAAAATTATTAGTAAGTAATTTTATATATCGTTAAAAAATGATAAAATTTTATGACAATTTATACTTTACAAAAAATCATATAAAATACAACTTGTAAGTTGTATGGATGATTATAATAAATTTATCCAGTTTCTTCTTCCATACATAATTCTTACAATTTCAATACTATCATTCTTTATTCTATAAAATATAATATAATTATCAACTATTAACTTTCTTATTTCTAATTTTCTTATTATATCATCATCAATAATAGCATATATTTCAGGATTTTCTTTCAAAGTTCTTATTAATTTTCTTATTTTAGAGATTAATTTATTTGCTGTTTCTGGTTCTTGTAGATTATAATTTATATATTGCTTTATTTCTATTAAATCTTCTTTTGATTCTTTAGAATATTCTATATTATATTTTTTCACAAATAAACCCTCTTTCTATATTTTATCTAATTCTTCGTATACTTCTTCTTCAGAAAATTTTTCACCCTTATCTAATGAGCTTATTCCTTTTTCTAATTCTTTGTATAAAATATGCTTATCTGTTAAAAGTTCATATAGCTCAATACTCATAACAGCTAAATCTCCTGCACCATTCTTTGTAATATATACTGGACTATTTGTTTGATGACAAATTGTAGAAATTTCATTGTAATTATTTCTTAAATAAGAACTTGGTCTAATAACTGGCATAATAAACACCTCCATTAATATTATATACATATATTATCAAAATATTGATATGTAGTCAATATTTTGAATATCTTTTTCAAACAAAAAATTACTATAAATCTTCCAAATTATAAAATTGTATTTTATTATTAAATAATTGAGAAAATAATTAATAAAATTCCAATTATTACAAAAATTCCACCCCATATTCTAAGAATAATTTTCATTTTAAGATTTTTTAATAATTTATCTGGAATTCTAGGACTTTTAAGTTTCATAAAAAATTGAGGAACTAATAACATAAAAATTGCAACTATTGTAATTAAAATTCCTGTAATTAACATATAATATCTCCTATAATATCTTCTACTTTCAAATTATATTTTTCTTTCATAAAATTTATAAATATAAAAACAAATATTAAAATTTCAAATGTTTTATTACTTATAAATTTCTACAAATATCTTACCATATAATTAATTCATTATCAACAAGGGGCTGTAAAAAAACTAATATTATTGTAATATAATACAGCAAAAATCATTGAAAATACATTCGTAAATTCAATGATTTTTGACTTTTTTTACAGCCCCATACATATTAAAACGAAAATTAGATTATTTTTGTATACAAATTGTATACTGATAGTATTTTTAAATAAAAAAATAGACTTATCAAAAACTCTAAAAGCATTGATAAATCTAATGGTGCCAACGAAGTAGTTATCTACAACTTTTTTGACTCTCTTGACGATTGATACAATAATCAATCAATTTATTGTCTTTACTTTAACATAAAATTTTTGGGTTTTCAAGTGTTTTTTTGATTTCACTAATAAAACTAAAAATAAATAAATGAACTTATATAGGACAAATAACTTTTAGAGTAAGTCTAAAGATTATTTGAAAGAAGCCCTGCATAAAAGCAGAGCTTCTTTCTTCATTTCACATCTTCTTTCTTCGAAAAAAACCTTTCTTTTTCGATCTTTCAGGTAGTTTTACAAAGTCTGGAAAAGGCATAAACCTTTTGCCTTGTTTTACAGCATAAATTTCAGACAAGAAATTTAACATATATCCTATATTTTCATGTTCTTGCAAAAGATTACTATTCTGCTGTCTTTCATCGGAAGACATAGAATTCCATTTTTTCGCAATTTCGTTTGCTTTCGTTGCTAATTTCTGACCTTCTTCTTCCAACTGTTCATCAGTCAAATCTTTGTACTGGTCATAATCGATTACGAACTCCAATTCTCTAAAGAATTTCACTTCATGTTCTTCATCGAAGCTTACAAAATCAAACCGATTTGAATCATCCACAATAGTTATACCAGTGAATACCTTTGTATAGATAGATGCTGGTATAGGCATATCACTTTGATTCAAATACATAATGTCCTGCATTTGAACATATACGGTTTCCTTACCATTTTCTGTGTGAAATAATTTCATTTTTAATTCCTCCTTAACAAATTTGTTTACGAGTTACTTAAGTTTCACAACTACTGTCATAAACAGTCCATTTTTTCTCCAATCTTTCAATGTCAATAGGAACAGATAATCTTGGATTTGTATCATAGCATAATTCTAATACAGCTTGAATCTCTGTTCCTACAATATAATGATGTACTTTATCATATTGTACTTTGTCAGATTCTACTGTTTTCAGAATCGTACCAATCTCATATGGCAGACTGACATTCATTGTTTTTCCTCCTTTACACTAATAATTGTTAAAGTTGCTACATTCAAAACTTGCATATTTGCAAGATAATTAAATTATAAAAATATTTTACCATAAAATCTTGAAATATTCAATGATTTGGGGAATTTATTTCAAAATTACTGTTACTAGATAATGGTTTTTAAAATAAAAAAAGCTAAAACGTATCTGCTGTAATGGTTTTGTAATGAAAATTTAAT
>CALXJF010000032.1 GCA_944388575.1 uncultured Clostridia bacterium | reverse complement strand
CTTATCAGTCAATGATTAGTTTACAGCCTCAAGGGACTACTTATGTGTGCTTGAAACAACTGCACTTGCACTGTTTAATATACTGATTTAATCTGAAAGTTGCAGAAGTCTGCAACTTACCTCTCCGTGCTTTGTAGTATATATTCCCTTGAGATATTATATAAAAAATATGCTTCAAACTCAAGGCTTTCATTCCTATGTGTGCCTTTAGAGCGAAGCAAGAAAGGAATGGAATTTAATATGAGTAAATTAAATAAGAATATCGTTATATGTATAGTTGGTCCAACGGCATCACGGAAAAACTGGTTTAGGTGTTGCTTTATCGAAAAAAATAAATGGAGAAGTTATTTCAGCAGATTCAATGCAAATATATAAAGAATTAAATATAGGAACTGCAAAAGTACAAGAAAATGAAAAAGATGGGATAGCACATCATCTTATTGATATTTGTAGTGTTAGAGATAAGTATAGTGTTGCAGAATTCAAAAAAATGTGCTATGATAAAATAATAGATATAAAGAAAAGAAATAAAATTCCTGTAATAGTAGGAGGAACAGGCTTATACATAAGTAGTGTGGTAAATAATATGTCTTTTGATGAAGAAATGATAAATCAAGAGTATAGAGATTATTTATATGCATTAGCAAATTTAAAATCAAATCAATATGTATATGAACTTTTAAAAAATATTGATGAAAAATCTGCTAAAGAAATACACCCTAATAATTTGAAAAGAGTAATTAGAGCTATAGAGATTGCTAAAAATTCTAATAGACTGAAATCTGAACATATCAAAGAGGAAAAAGAGAGAATAAAAAATGAACAATCTGAATATGATTTTTTGGTATTTTATATAGACTTTGATAGAGAAACTTTATATGAAAGAATAAATAAAAGAGTAGATATTATGATAAAAGAGGGATTGCTTGATGAAGCAAAAGAAGTTTATAATATGAAATTATCAAGTGATTGTACATGTATGCAATCAATAGGGTATAAAGAATTTTTTCCGTATTTTGAAGGAAAGTTGTCTTTGGAAGCTACTATAGAAAAATTAAAAAAGGATACAAGAAAGTATGCAAAACGTCAAGAAACTTGGTTTAAAAATAAATTAGATATAATAAAAATTGATGGAAATTTAAGTAATACTCAAAAAGTAAAATATATAATTAGTTATTTAATTAAATCTTAGGAGAAACATATGAAGAATAACAAAAAACGAAAATTATTTAAGGATAACATGAAGACTATTATAACAATAGTTATATGTATTATTATAGTTACTTCAATATTAATCTATAATAATTTTTTTAATTCAAAGAAAACTTATACAGTAGTAAATGGTAGTGTAGAAAAGGTTTCAGATACATACATTTATGTATTAAAAGAAGAAAATGTTATAGAAATTGATGATAGTGTCGTAGCTGTTCCAGTAGTTGAGCAAGATAAAAGAGCAGCTAAAAACGAAGTGGTGGCGGTATATAAAAATGACAATTATGAAAAATATCAATCCGAAATATCAACTTTAGATAGGGAAATACAGACTTTAGTAAATGACTTACCATCAGTTTATTCTAATGATATATCTAGTATCGATTCTCAAATTTCATTGTTAATAAAAGAGGCACAAAATGAAACTTCATATGTAAAAATGCAAGAATATAAAAATAAAGTTAATGAATTATTATATAAAAAAATAACTATACTTGGAGAACTTAGTCCAACTGGTTCGAAAATAAGAGAACTTATTGAGCAAAGAGCTAAACTAGATCAAGATAGTAAAAACTCAAGTAATAATATAAAAGCTCCAATATCCGGTTTAGTTACATATAAAATAGATGGACTTGAAAATTTAATTAATTATAATGAGATTTTAAATTATGATGTGGAAAAGTTGGATGAAATTATAAATAAATATAGTAGTAATAATACTAATAATTTTGGTATTAAGATTGTAGATAATTTTAAATGTTATTATTTAGTTAAAGAAGCTGAAAATGAAAATACGCAGTATATTAAAGAGGGTCAAAAGTATCAAATAAAATTAATGGATAAAAATTCTAATGATAGTAATACTGCTATTTTAGAGAAAAGTATTAATTCAAATGGCTATACATATAATATATTTAGTATTGAAAATTCAGTTTCTGATGTACTTGACGTAAGAGAAACAGGTGCGGAAATAATATGGACAAAGAAAGAAGGATTAGTAGTTTCTTTAGATGCCGTGGTAAATAAAAATGGTATTAATTATGTTACTTTGGTGACAGGAGGAGAATATATAGATATACCTATTAAGGTTGTTATTTCAAATGATACTGTTTGTATTGCTGAAAATTATACAAAAGAAGAGTTAGAAGAACTTGGAATAACTTCAAATGCAGTATTAGAAAGATATGATCAGTTATTGATTGAAAATAAAGTAGATTAATTAAATAAAATGTTGAAGTGTACTTTTTTACATTTCAACATTTTTAAAAACTACTTTTTTTAGTATAATTTTTATTATTATATTTGTCGGTATATATTTTTATTTTATCAGTAATATCAGAGCTTTCAAATAATTTTTTTTGTTTACCAAGAATTAGTAACATTTGGTATAATTCATAGTTTGTAAAGTAATTGTTATCTATCATTTCTTGGACAGCTTTTTGATAATAAAACTCTTTTGAATCTTCTATTAAAATGGGTGTATCCATAATTTGATTATATAAACAAATATTTTCTGGTAATATTGTAGAGCAAATTAATGCAATAGGTTCTTCAAAACTTCCTAAAGTATATTTATCATATTCTATGAAAAAGTTATTTAAATTACTTGTATCTTCAAATATTTTATTGTATATAAATATATTTAAATCAGAAGTTTTAATTTTTAGACATGTAAAGTTTTTATCTTGAAATAAAGGACTATCTTGGGGTGTTAGATAAGCAATAATCCCCTTTTTAGTATTTATGATTTTATTTGCATATTCGGATAGTTTCATACCATATTTTATAGCATCATTTATTTTATCATTTTCTATATATAAGTATAAATATTTCAAGTCTCATCACTCCTACTTAAATATATATTATAGCATACAGTAGACCAAGTCTGCAACTTAAAGTAGATAATGGATGAAAAAGTTTTGCTTTAGATTACATCATATTTACAAAAATGTGATGTATTATTTGGGAAGGTAAAAAAATGAGAAGATTGAAAAGAAAAATTAATAATTATAAAACTTTTATTGAAAAAATGTAAAAAATGATGAAATAAAAAGAAAACAAGGAGAGTTTTTAAGAGTAATTTTAATAGTTAAAAATACACTTTTATAATATTTCAATGAGTTAAAAAACACTAGGAAAACTTGATTATTTAAGTTTTTCTAGTGTTTACTAATAAAGTATTAATAACTTTATTCAATAGAAATATTTCTTTTATTTTCTTTCTTGATTTCTTTTTCTTTTGGTAAAGTAAGTTTTAATGTACCATTTTCAAATTTTGCTTTTATATCATCTTCTTTAATATTTTCTCCAATATAAAATTTTCTAGAACATTGACCTGAAAATCTTTCTTGGTGAATATATTTTCCTTTCTTTTCTTCTTTTTCTTCATTTCTGTTTGCAGTTATACTTAGGTATCCATTATCAATTTCAAGTTCGATATCTTCTTTTTTATAACCTGGTAGGTCAATCTCGATTTCATATTTACCATCTAAATCTTTGATATCTGTTTTCATTAAATGATTTTCTTTCATGTTAAAAAATGGATAAGAAAACATATCATCAAATAAATCCATTTCATTTCTTCTAGGCATTAACATCATAATAGATTCCCCCTTTTTTATATTAATAGATATTTCTATCTACACTATTAATTATATCACTTTTTTTAGCACTGTCAACATTAGAGTGCTAATCTTCACAAAACTTTCACATTAAATTAAACTATATATTTTATAGTACAATCTTTAAAGTTATTGTTTATAAGATTAGTTAAAAAAATACTTGATTCTTTCTTTATATTATCTTTATAATGATATTTTCCAATTCCTCTTGAAGTCATTAGTGTGTTTGAGTATAGTGTTATAGCATTTGGAAAAGCTTCTTCATTTATTTTTCTGTGTATATAACTATATGTCATAAATATAAGTTCAAAGGTTATTTTTTCTTGAGCTTTTTTTATTAAATGTTTTTTCATAAATGAAATTAAATTAAAATAATCTTCTTTAAAATTATCAGTAATAATAATTGGAGCAATTAAAATATATGGTTTATATCCACTTTCAACCAAGGTGTTAATTGCCTTAATTCTTTCTTTTAAATTACTAGTTCTAAATTCCACATTTGATATAATGTTTTCAGGGTTTAAACTCATTCTTGGCAAAACCCTATTCTTATCTGATATATTAAGAAGTGGATTAATAAGATTAAATTTGGTTGGAAACGTTAATTTTCCTTTTGAAGTATTATGTAGGAAATACTCTATATTGCTAGCAAGCGAATTTGTTACGAGATTTTCAAGAAGTAGATCACTATTACTGCCAATTTCAAATATTAGCTCTCTATCAGAATTATTCGAAAAATTTATTAATTTATTTAAAATTTCTTCCGTGTTTACAAAAACTCTTAAATATGAACATTTATTATAATTACATACTAAATAACAATACATGCACATAGCGTAGCAACCAGAAGAAGTAAAGGGTACTAAAAAGTCAGAAATCTTGTGATTTTCTGTATATTTGTGAGTTTTTCGTGTACCTATAACTAAATAGTTTTTTAAAGTTGAAAAATCTTTATTTTCATATTTTCTTAATTCTTCAATGTTATTATGAGATGTGATTTGTATTTGTGGAATATTATTGTATTTTTCAATTAAATATTTTCCTAATGGATAGTTTATTATATCTTTTTCATAATATATTCTTTTAAAATTTGTATTAGTCAAATATATCACCTCATATTTATTATTTGTAATAAAAAAACAAATATAAGTTGAAAAGAAATATATAATGTTGTAAAATATAAAATAAGTATATATGTAAGAGGAATTTATATGAAAAAGTCAAAAAAATGGAAGTTTATATTAGTTTTTGTATTTTTATTTAGTATCTTAACGATTTGTAAAAATGTTGAAGCAAATACTATTAATAGTATATCCATGGATATATATATTGATAAAGAAGGTAGTGCAATAATAAATGAAGTATGGAATTGTAAAACAACTAAAGGAACTGAAGTTTACCATCCATATTATAATTTAGGGAATTCTACTATAAAAGATTTAACTGTTAGTGAAGAGAATTTAAAATATTCATCTTTGCAATATTGGAGTACAACTGGGACTATGGCAGATAAATCATATAAATGTGGAGTTAATCATGTGTCAAATGGAGTTGAGCTTTGTTGGGGAATTAGTAGTTATGGTAATCATGTATATAATATTCAATATACCATTACTAATTTTGTATCTGAATTAATCGATTCTCAAATGATTTATTGGACGCTTATTCCAAAAGGATTTTCTAATTCTATAAAAGATGTACGCATAAAGATACATAGTGATTATTATATACCAGATACAACAGACGTTTGGGGATATGGTAAGTATGGTGGAACAGCTTATGTTTATGATGGATATATAGAATTTAATTCACAAAGTACATTAAAGAGTAATGAATATATGACTATACTTGTTAAATTTCCTCTTGGAACTTTTAATACATCAAATAAGATAAGAAATATCTTTGATTATTATCATGCTATGGCTGAAGAAGGAGCAGTAAAATATGATGATAATCATATAACGTCTATATCTTCATCTGTTATGATTTTTAGTTTTTTGGGTGTGTTCTTTGTATTAGTTATTTGGAGGTTTTTAATTTGTAATTTTTTTGCTATATTTCAAAATAACGTTCCAAAAAAAATATTGATTAGTGGGATAGATAGAAGAATTGTAAGAAGGGCTCCATATTATAGAGAAATTCCATGTGATAAAGATATATTAAGAGCATATTTTATTGCTGGACAATATAGACTTGTTAAAAATAAAACAGATATACTTGGTGCTTTGCTACTTAAATGGATAAAAGAAAAAAAGGTTAAGATAGAAAAAAGAGAATCTAAGTCTTTATTTAGGAAGTATGAAGTAGTATTCGTATTAAATAAAGAAGGAATAATTGAAAATTCAAGAGAAGACGAATTATTTAATATGATTTATAAAGCAAGCTATGATGGAGTACTAGAAGGAAAGGAATTCAAACGTTGGTGTGAAAAATATAATGATAGAATACTTTCATGGTTTGATAATACAATAAGAGAATATCAACTAAATTTAGTTAAAGAAGGTAGTATAGTTGTTGAAAATGTAGGAAACTCATTGTTATTTAGAAAGAGAAATTATTATTCGACTTCTAAATTAACAGAAGAAGCAAGACAGCTTTCAGGTTTGAAAAAATATATTGAAGATTATACTTTAATTAATAAAAGAGAGCCTATTGAAGTTCATTTATTTGAAGATTATATGATATATGCACAAATGATGGGAATTGCGAAGAAGGTTTCAAAAAGATTTAAAAAAGTATTTCCAGAGATGCTTGAGCAATCTGATTTTAGAACATATGAAAATATATTTTTTGTAAATAGTTATATTTATCGTGGAATATCAATAGCTAGATTTTCTAAGGCAAGAGAAGAATCAAGAAGAAGAGCTAGAAATTATTCATCCGGTGGTGGAGGATTTTCGTCAGGAGGCGGAGGCAGAGGCTCCTTCGGCGGAGGAGGAAGCGGAGGAGGTTTCCGTTAATATATATATATATTATAGATAAAAGAGATATAACAAAATTAGCGTTATATCTCTTTAGTTTAATATTATTTTATCTTCCAGTACTTCCAATTCCGCCAATTCTTGTACCTTCTGCTTTATCATTATCAGCAATCAAGAATTTTTGAAAATATGCTTGTCCTATCTTTTCACCTTTTTTTATAGTTACATCATATGGAAAAAAGTTATAATACTGAAAAATTATGTTACCATCATTTGATGGGTTGTTGTAGTAATCACATTCAAATATTCCAATAGAATTAGACATAACAAGTCCAAGTTTTGAAGGTCCTGAACTTCTATTTGCAATTATCATAACTTCATCTTCTAGAAAATATGCCTTTACTCCAGTATATATTTTTGTTGGTAATATACTATCAAAATCTTTTTTTCCAGAACAAAATGTTTTAAAATTTTTAAAAATACTTTTCCATATTGAAGGTATTGTTATATCTTCAAAAGCAAATATGTCATAGCCAACTGAATGTTTAGTTCCTCTTTTTGGTAAAGTAATATTTTTATCTTCGTATCCTTTACATATTTCAAATCCTCTGGTCTTCATTTTTTAACTCCTTTATATATATAATAAAAAACAAATTTAATTAAAATAATTAATTCTATAAAAAATCCACTAAAAAAGTGGATTTAATTTATATGTTCAAGTCTCTTTATTCTTTCACTAATAGGAGGATGAGTAGAAAAAATATTAGTTTTTTCTTTTTCTCCTTTTAAAGGATTAACTATATACATATGTGCTGTTGCTTTATTTGCTGTAGAAGATTTGGTTGGATCATCTGATAATTTTTTTAAAGCACTGATTAAGCCTTCAGGATTTCTTGTGATTTCAACTGCTGATGAATCTGCCAAAAATTCTCTTTTCCTAGATAAAGCTAGTTGCATTAATGTAGCAAATAAAGGTGAAAGTAATAAAAAAATTAAACCTATTATCATTATTATTGGATTTGATTTATTATCGCTATTACGATTTCTTACAAATCCAAATCTAAAAATAAAATCTGAAATTATTACTACAAATCCAACAAAAACAGAAACAATTGTTGATAGTAATATATCATAGTTTTTTATATGTGATAGTTCATGAGCGATAACACCTTCAAGTTCATATTTATTCATTTTTTCTAGTAATCCTGTGGTAACACAAATAAAAGCGTTATTTGGATTCCTACCAGTTGCAAAAGCATTTGGTGAAGGATCATTTATAACATATAATTTTGGTCTTGGTAAACCTGATGCAATGCATAAATTATCAAGTATAGTACTTAATAATTTATCTTGTTCTTCTGTAGCTGGTCTAGCACCATTTATATTTAAAACTAGTGTATCACAACTATAATATGAAACAAAGGCACTAATAAAAGCAGATAACATGGCAATAATTATTGAAAAACTACCTAGTTCAAAATACAGACAAATAAAATAAACAATAAGCATCACAAAAATAATAAATAGAGAAATAATAAAATAGGACTCTATCTTATTATTTCTTACTTCTTTTAATATCATAGTTTAATACCTAAAATTGAACTTTTACGTTCTCTCTTTGAGCATTATCTGTAATTTCAAAGAAACTTTCTTCTGTAAATTTAAACATACCAGCTAGTATGTTTGATGGAAATGACATTATTGCTGTATTATACATTTGAACTGTATCATTATAGAATTGTCTTGCATAAGCTATTTTATCTTCTGTAGAAGATAATTCAACTTGAAGAGCATTAAAGTTTTCATTAGCTTTTAAGTCTGGATATGCTTCAGCAAGTGCAAAAATAGATTTTAAAGTATTAGTCAAGTTGTTATTTGCTTCAGCTTTACCTTGAACGCCTTCAGCAGATGCAAAACTATTTCTTGCTTCAACTACCTCTTTTAAAGTTTGTTCTTCATGTACCATGTATCCTTTTACTGTTTCAACTAAGTTAGGAATTAAGTCAAATCTTCTTTTTAGTTGTGTATCGATTTGAGCCCAAGCATTTTTAACTCTCATTCTTAAATTTACTAGATTATTATATATACCAATTATCGCAAGAATAAGAACTGCAATAATACCTAAAACAATCCAAAAAACCATCATTAAAATCACCCTTTCTTTATTGTGAATTTATCACTTAATAATATTTTATCATTTTATTTTAATATATGCAATAATAATGAAACATTATTATATAAAAACAAAGAAAAAAATGTAATAAAAATAATATATAGGCTATTAAATATTGATTAAATCAATATTATAACAATTTTTTATATAATTTGCTTGTATTTCTTAGGAATAAAAAAATTGACAAAACATAAAAATTATAGTATAATAGCGTTGTCCTATTCTAAAGGAGGAATTTTTGTGAAGCAAGATACGGCACACATATTAAGAAAAACATTAGTAATAATAACTATGATCTTAATATTTACTACAGCAGGACTATTTTTAGTATCTATGAATCTAAAGACTGTAACTTTAGATTATTATGGAGATGTTAAAAATATAAAAACAATGTCCAATTCTGTAGATGGCTTTTTAATGCAAAATAAGATATATGTAGATGATAATACAAAAATAGAACCAAATAGGGATACAAAGATAACAGATGGAATGCAAGTTAAGATTAGTTCTACAAATGAACTTGCAAAACTTAATATAGATGAATTAAAAGAAGAATATAATCCAGTTGTTGCTAAAATAGAGGAAGTAATTGAATCAATTCCATTTGAGGAGGAAAGAAAAGATAATCCTACTATGAATAGAGGTACAACTAATACAGTTCAAGTTGGTGTTGAAGGTCAAAAGTCAACAAAATATCTAGTAAAATATAATAAGGATCAAGAGATATTTAGAGCAGAACTTTCTAGTGAAATTTTAAGTGACGCGATAAATCAAGTTGTTGAAGTAGGTACAAAATTAAATATTACCACATCAAGGAGTGCTGTAGTTCAGAGTATTGGAGCAACTCAAGTTGATTCTGGCTTTAAACAATATAATATAAAATTACCTGTTGAACAACAACAATTTGCATATAATTTGTGTAAAAAATATGGAATACAATATGAATTATTCTTGGCTGTGATGTATAAAGAAAGTGGATTTAACCAATATGCTGTGGGTGGTGGAAATTCTTATGGTTTATGTCAAATACACGTTTCGAATTTTTCTAATTTAAGGTCTAGACTTGGAGTAAGTAATTTTACTGATCCATATGATAATATGACCGCTGGAGCATATCTTTTATCAAATTATTTTGCGTCAGCAAGAAAAGTTGTTTCAGATAGCGATTCAGTTGAAGCTTATGCACTAAATTCATATAATATGGGAGAAGGGGTTTTCTTTAATAATTGTTATAGTAAAGGAGTACTGCATAGAGCATATAGTAATTCAATTAAATCTATAAGAAATTCACTTATAGCAAATGGTGGAATATAAAATTAATATACTAACCCAAAATAATTGCCAGTTGCTGGCAATTATTTTATTATATGATTTTATATAAAACATTAAAATATAATAAAATATAATAATGTATTACTAGCTTAATTTTTTTATAGTATTAGAGTGCTATTAAATTTATTATTTTGAAAGGAACTAAATGAAAAATATAAATACGTTAAATATAACTAAAAAATTGTTGAAAAAGTATAATATATCAGCTAAAAAAAAGTTTGGGCAAAATTTTTTGATTGATGATAATATATTAAATGACATCATAACAGTTGCTGATATAAGTTCAAATGAACTTATAATCGAGATAGGTCCAGGTCTTGGTAATTTAAGTGAGTATATTTTAACTAAATGTCAGGATTTATTGTTAGTTGAAATTGATAAACGAATGATAGATATTATTAATGATAGGTTTAAAAATAGATATAGTAATTATATTTTACTTAATGATGATATATTAAAATTGGATATAGATAAATTAGTCATTGAAATAGAAAATAAAAACAATATAAACTATAGGAAAGTAAAGGTAATAGCCAATTTACCTTATTATATTACTAGTCCGATTTTGTTTAAATTATTGCAGAATTCAGAAAGAATAAGTGAAATTGTAGTAATGGTACAAAAAGAAGTAGCAAATAGGATAGTAGCTAAAAAGAAAAGTAAAGACTATGGGATACTTACTTTAATGATAGAATATTTTGGTGATGCAACTGTTGAAATTGATGTGAATAGAGATTGTTTTATTCCTTCACCAAATGTAGATTCCGCTATTGTAAAATTAGTTAAAAATAAAAAGAATATTATAAAGGAAGAAGATTTATTATTTAAAATGATACATTTTGCTTTTTCACAAAGAAGAAAAAAAATGATTAATTCTTTAGTATCAAATAAGTTTTTGAATTTAAGTAAAGAAGAAATTGAAAATATATTACGAGAATGTGGTATAAATATAAATACAAGAGCAGAAGAATTAGAATTAAATGATTATATTAGGATAGTTAAATTTATAGTAGATAGGGGCTGATATATTATGAACAAAAGAAAAATAGTAATTGTAGGAACAGGAATGGTAGGGTCAACTATAGCATATACATTAGCTTTAAAAAATCTTACTTCTGAAATATTACTAATTGATATAAATGAAGAAAAGGCCGAAGCTGAAAAATTAGATATTTTGCATGGACTTCCTTTTTTAAATGAACAACTTGATATTAAAGTTGGAAAATATAGAGAATGTAGAGATGCAGATATGGTTATTATGACAATAGGTTCATTAAATAATCATAAAGTTAAAACAAGACTAGATCTAGCAGATAAAGATTCTATTATTGCAGAAGAAGTTACTAAAAAAGTTGTTAAATCTGGGTTTAAAGGTATATTTTTAGTTGTAAGTAATCCGCTTGATATTATAACTTATGTTGTAAAAAAAGTCTCAAAATTTCCTGAAAATAAAGTTTTAGGAACTGGAACTATGTTAGATACGTCAAGATTTAAGTATTTACTTGGGAAATCTTTAAATTGTTCCCCTAAAAGTATTCAAGCATATATTTTAGGTGAGCATGGAGATTCTTCTTTTCCAGTTTGGTCAAATTGTTTTGTTTCTGGCAAACAAATATTTGAATATATTGAAGAAAATAATATAAGTTTTGAAGAGTTAAATAATATATATAATGTAACGAGAGATTCAGGTAATATTGTAAGTTCAAGAAAAGGAGCTACATATTATGCAATATCAATGTGTGCAGTAAGAATTGTACAAGCAATCTATCAGGATGAAAAAATTGTATTTCCAGTTTCAGTATATTTAGATGGAGAATACGAACAAAAAGATATTTGTATTGGTGTTCCTGCAGTTATAGATAGAGGTGGAGTAAATAAAATAGTTGATTTGAAATTAACAAGAACTGAAAAACAGAAGCTTGAGAATAGTGCAAATGTATTAAGAAGTGTTATAAACAAGCTTGAAATAAAGGAGTGAGCTTTATGAGAAAGCATAGTATTTTATCTGCAATAATTACATATATTTTAATTGTCTTTTTCATTATTGGAATAAATATAATTTTATATATTCCAATAAATCAATTACAAGATAGTGCTAATATATTGCAACAAAATTATGAAATTGAAAAAGATAATATTAATCTGGATGAAAATTCCCAAAATGTGGATGAATTTTATTCCGAATATATCTTGCAAGTACAAGATCATTATGTAGAATTTGGTAGAGTTTTTACAAATATGATAGTTGCTTTACTTGTTTTTGTAAGTTTAGCTTTGGTAATAGTTGGGCTATCATTAAGAGTAAATGCTAATAGAAACAAGGGAATATATAATGCAATTATTCTATCTGGATTGACATGTATATTTTATTTGATTTGGTTTAGCATTAATATTACAAATGCATTTGAGATGTTATTTTAATTATTTATTTAAATTTATATTTTTCTATAATATTTACTTTAAAGTTTATAGAAAAATAAAATATAATAAATTAGTTATAATTACTTGAAAAATTAGGATATGTAGTGTATAATTAAGTTACACCAGACGATAGGAATCTTATGAACCTTGTCAGATCCGGAAGGAAGCAGCAATAAGTAAGTTTTTCTATGTGTTTGGTGCCTTTTTATATGAGGTGATGTAATAAATGGCATATATAGCTTTATATAGAAAATATAGACCATTAACTTTTAAAAATATTTTGGGACAAGAAAGTGTTACTAAGATATTAAAAAATCAAATAAAATCTCAAAAAATTTCACATGCATATCTTTTTAGTGGAACTCGTGGAACTGGTAAAACAAGTGCCGCCAAAGTGTTTGCAAGAGCAATAAATTGTTTAAATCCAAAAGATGGAGAACCATGTAATGAATGTGAAGTTTGTAAAAGTATTTTAGAGGGTAATACTTCTGATGTAATAGAAATGGATGCAGCTTCAAATAATAGTGTAGAAAATATACGTCAAATAAGGCAAGAAGTGGTTTATGCTACAGTTGATGTAAAGTACAGAGTGTATATAATTGATGAAGTACATATGCTTACCACTAGTGCCTTCAATGCCTTATTAAAAACTCTTGAAGAACCGCCTGAAAATGTTGTATTTATACTTGCAACAACTGAACAACATAAAATTCCTGTAACAATTCTTTCAAGATGTTTAAGATTTGAATTTAATAGAATATCTCCTGAATGTATTGTAGAAAGATTAAAGTATGTTTTAGAAAATGAAAAGATTGATTATGAAGAAGAAGCTTTAGAATTTATAGCTAAACTTGCTGATGGTGGAATGCGTGATGCTCTTAGTATATTAGATAGATGTATATCTGAAATGAATGAAAAATTAAAATATGAAGATATAGTAAAAATAGTAGGTGCAATAGATAGAAAAGTTATATTAGATATTGTACAAAGTATTTTAAATTCAGATAGTATTAAGGCAAATGAAAATGTTGAATTGGTTATAAAAAAAGGAAAAGATTTAAGACAGTTAGTTTATGAACTAAATGAAAATTTTTTGGGTTTATTAATAGAATCTAAAGATGACAATGAAAAAAATAGAATAATCAAAATAATTGATAAATTATCAAAACTGGATAGTGATTTACGTCAAAGTGCTAGACCTTCAATTCTTTTAAAATCTGCTATTGTAGAATTGTGTATAAGTAATGAAAATAATGTATTTGTACAAAATCAAGAGATGAAACTTGATGAAAATGTTTCAAACTTAATAAGAAATTTAACTAATAAAATAACAAGTATGGAAAAAGAAATAGCTGATTTAAAAAAAGAAATATCCTCTAATAATTTAATTCAAGTAAAATTCGACCAATCAATAAATAAATTAAAAAAACAAAATGAAATTGAAAATAATGAGAGTACAGAAGATATAGAATTGTCTAAATTTAATGAAATTGAAGAATTTAAAAAATTAGTTGTAGAACAAGGAAAACTTAAATTATATTCTGCATTGGCAGGAGCAAATATATATATTAGTGAAAAATTTATATTAGTAATTACAAGTAATTCATTTGCATATAATATTTTAAAAATGGATGAAAGTATAGAGACTATTAAAGAAATACTTGATAAAAACTATTCTATAGATAAAAATATACGTATAGAGCTTAAAGAAGAACATGTAGATGATCAAGCAAAAATTGAACAATTATTTAAACAAAATAATATAAATTATACTGAATTAGATTGAAATATTGAAAAAATTATAATATAATATCTATGTTTAATGAAAGGATGATAAATATGGCAAAATTTGGAGGATTTCCAGGTGGTGGAATGGGAAATATGCAAAATATATTAAAACAAGCTCAAAAAATGCAAAAGGAAATGGAAGAAAAACAAAAATCTGTAGCACAAATGGAAATTGAGACTTCTGCTGGTGGTGGTGCCGTGAAAGTTAAAGCAACAGGAGATAAAGTAATAAAAGAAATAATAATAGATAAAGAAGTTGTAGATAAAGAAGATGTTGATATGTTACAGGATTTAGTATTAACAGCTGTAAATGAAGCGTTAAGTAAGGCTGACTCATTAATGCAATCAGAACTTGGACAATTTAATGTTCCAGGATTATTTTAAGGATAAAGGATAATGTATACAGATACAGTAAATAAATTAATTAATGAATTTGAAAAATTACCAGGAATTGGCCATAAATCGGCTGTGAGACTTGCATTTTATATTTTAGAATCTCCTATTGATGTAGCAAAAAATATGGCAGATACATTAATAGAAGCAAAGGACAAAGTTAAATTTTGTTCTATTTGTTATAATATAACTGAATCTGATCCGTGTGAAATATGTTCTAATAAAAAAAGAGATGAAAGTATTATTTGTGTTGTAGAAAATGTTAAAGATGTAGTGGCTATGGAAAAAACGCATGAATATAAAGGTTTATATCATGTGTTACATGGTTCTATATCACCAATGAATAATATAACTGCTGGAGATATAAAAATAAAAGAACTATTAGAGAGATTAAAAGATGACACTATTAAAGAAGTAATACTAGCTACTAATCCAACTATAGAAGGAGAAGCGACAGCAATGTATATTTCTCGTTTAATAAAGCCTCTTGGGATTTCTGTTACAAGAATTGCTCATGGAATTCCTGTTGGTGGTGATTTAGAGTATACTGATGAAATAACTTTAATAAAAGCTTTAGAAGGAAGAAGAGAAATGTAAGATAAGGTGGAGTAGCTAATCTCCACCTTAAATCTTTAACTTTAAGGGTAAACCACGGGCTATGCCCGTGGTAACGGAAAACTTATAGTTTTGAACAAAGTAACAAAAATACCCACTCCAAACATGATATAATATTAAAAGTTTGACGGCTTAAAATATTAATTATGAGAGGAGTGGGACGTATGAAAAGTCCATACACAGATAGTTTAGCACACACAACATGGGAATGCAAGTACCATATAGTGTTTGCACCAAAATTTAGAAGAAAAGAAATATATGGAAAATTGAAACAAGAGATAGGAATGATATTGAGAGAACTATGTAGGAGAAAAGAGGTAGAAATAATAAATGCAGAAGCATGTCCAGATCATATACATATGTATGTAAGTATACCACCCAAATTATGTATTTCATCATTCATGGGATATTTAAAAGGAAAGAGTACATTGATAATATTTGAAAGACATGCAAACTTAAAATATAAATATGGAAATAGAGCATTTTGGTGTACAGGATATTATGTAAGTACGGTAGGAAATAACAAGACAGCAGTATATAGATATGTACAAAATCAATTGAAAGAAGATATGATGTCAGACCAATTGACAATAAAGGAATATAAAGACCCTTTTAAGGGTAGTAAGTAAAAAGAACGCGAAAGAAATGGCGAAAAGCCGTCAAACGAAACCGCTTAAGCGGTGGCTTGTAACAAGGCCTTATAGGCCTATATGAAAATCCACGGGTTCTACCCGTGGATTGTTAT
>CALXJF010000031.1 GCA_944388575.1 uncultured Clostridia bacterium | reverse complement strand
AGTCAAGCCCTAAAGCTATTGTTATTACTAGCTTTAAGGCCCTTTTTTATCTAAAAAAATGTCAAACTTAGGTTATAGCAAATTTATGTTAAATTGTCAAGAAAAAATTGATAAAAATAAAAATGAATTGTATACTCAAATTAACGTATGCAATTCATTTTAAATTTATTTATTTATATAATAATCAACAATTTTTAAAAATTTAAGATCATTAATATTAAGTTGATTCATTATATTGTTTGTCTTTAACATACTATTTTGTAAAAGTTCAGAATTTGAATATTCTTCAAAAAAATTAATAACACATTCAGGTATTTTTTCTAAAGAATCTAAAGGTAATTTATTAATTATATAATTTACTTTAGTAATTGAATTTTCATATATATTATTGCTTTCCATTATTGATCCCTTAATGTTTTATATGAAGAATCTGAATTTTCTGAACTATTATTATTTTTCTTAGATAAATTATCAATAGCATCATTAAATAAGCCAGCTGCATCTCTCAAACTAACATCTTGAGTAGCCTCTCTTATAGTACTGGCACCAATTATTTCTTCATCATCTTCTTTTTTACCTTCCTGTCCATCATGTTCATTATTTTCTTCTACATTATTAACTATAATAGGTCCTATTACTTCTTCATCTTTTTTTTCATTAGTTTGATTATTATCTTCCTTTTTCTCATCTACATCTATTTGAATATCAGGCTCAGGATCATTACTAATAATTTCTTGCTTTTTCGCTTCACCTTGATTTTCGCTATTACTAATTACAGTTTCTTGTTTACTATCTTGTTGAGAATTCTTATCTTGATCAAATGCTTTATCTTGATTAGAAATAGAAGTTGTAATTAAATTATCACTATCACAAAGAGCTAACAAATCTTGATAAGCAATCTCTTCTTTCAAACTAACGTCTATTCCATTTTCACTTTGTTCAATTCTTTGTTTTAGCATTTCTTCCCATTTTTCACATGCATTTTTAGCTAATATAGATAAATCAAAATCTTTATTAAAGAAGATATTATTTAATTTTTCTTCAAAAGTTAATTCTTCCTTATTTTCAACTTTAGAGTCTATAGTTTGTTTTTTAGTTACAGCCGAATTAATATAATTAGTAACTGCATTTAATTCAAACTCTCCATTTTCTATATTATTATATAACTCAAAAAAAGCTAATAAAGATTCATATGCCTTCAAATCACTTTTAGAAAATTCAAAAGTTTCCTTATCCTTAACTAAAATATCATAAAACCTAGTAATGTCTTTTTTTTCAGAATATTGAATAAAATCACCTAAATAATTAACTAAATTTAATCTTCCTTTAGTTGCATCACGTTTTCCTAAACAATAATTAATATACATTTCTAATATTTTCTTTGCTTCATCAACATTTAGAACAGTAATAATTCTATTTTTTTCCTTATCAATAAATTTTTTCACAATATCACCTCTAATATTAATATATTTTATATTAAATATATGTTTTTTTCAATACTTAATTTAATATTTTATAAATATTCTATTATTCGACAATATTTACATATATTATAAAATAAAATTCTCTCACTATTGTTTTTTTTCTTGTTATATATATACTATTGTGATATTATAATAATGGTGATAATATGAATGTGTATTCCAGCTTATCTGTGTTAAACTATCCCAAAAATAAAGAAAAATTAATAAATCTAGATAAGTTTTTAAATGAATTAACAATAAAAATATTAAATAGAAATGTAAATCATCCCCAAGAAGTAAATTCTTTTATACAATGTTCTTTAAAATCATTATTTGAAATGGTACAAAAAAGTAGTCTAAAAAATAAGATGCATAGACGTTATAACAAAAATGTTAATCCCAAATTACAAGATATATTTGTACTTTCACAAAAAAAGTTTGAAAATATACTAATAGAAGAATTCGGAAACACTGCAAATCAATCAAATCCAATAATGTTAAAAAAAATAAGTTATTTAAGCAATTTATTTGCACATTCAGTCTATGAAGATATCTATCATAAATTTAATCATCATAATCATCAAGAACATACTTCACTGCATGCAGCATTAAATAGACTACTTATAAATTATAATAATAAAAATAACTGTAATTGTAATTTCCACAGTATATACTCTTATTTGAATGGAAATAAAAATATAGATATTAATGAAGAAATAAAAAAAATTAATAACTTAATACAAAAAAGTCATTTTCCATTAGAAACTATAGATATAAACTTATTAAAAAAAGGTGATATCTCACAAAAAAACATTATAAATTTATTAAACTTATCATTACAAACTGCAGAAATAAGCAATTTAATGTTTTCAATAAAAGCAAATTCTACAGAAGCAATTCTAGCATTATATGCAACAAATAAAGACAAACAAAATTTTGATATTGATATAAAAATTGCACACGATAGTTTTTCTACAATAAAGAAAGAACCAGCTTGCAAAGTAATGATGCACACTGAAGGAGATTTGTACCCAACAATAATGCATATTACTAAAAATTCACTAATAGATATCGAGAGACTAACTAATTACAAATTTGAAACTATATCCAATCCTATTGATATAAGTGAAAGCAAAAAACATACTTTATTCAACTTTAATTTATCTCAAAGTTCTCATAATTTTATTGATAATTTAAAAAATTGTGTTGAAACTTCACCTAACAAAGATAAAGTAGATGCTGCAAAAGATCAATTAAGAAGATCATTTAAGAAGAAAGGAGAGTATTATAAATAAATATATGCTAAATAAAGAGTTTTATTTAAATCTTTTAAAACAAAAGGATTTTAATTCTATTATAAAGCAATTAAAAATTGATTATATTCTTTTACTAAAAAAATTACTTGACAAAAAAAATATACAATATGAAAACATTGATTATTTAAATTATTATATATTACTTTGCCAAAAAAACTACACGGAATTATCTAGCAACTTAATTATAACAAAAAACTTATTTACATATGGTAATGTAGAAAACATAGATAAAATAGATGACCTTATAACCATATATTCATATATTTTAAAGAAGTATAACTTGTATTAATCAATATAACATATATTATAAAATACAATATATTACTGTTTCTAAGTTTTTGATGCCATGCAAATAATATATAATTTTAATTTAATAATATCCTAACATTATAAAAAAGCCTATGAGGGCTTTTTTATAATGTTAATATTTTAGGCTCTTTTTCTGTTATCACAATAGTATTTTCATAATATGCTGTCATTTTTTTATCCATTGTTGCAACAGTCCACATATCTCTTTTTACATAAACTTCAGGACTACCCTCACATATCATAGGCTCTATTGCCAGTGCCATGCCCGCTTTAAGTCTTGGACCTGTTCCCTTTTTTCCTATATTAGGTACTCCTGGATCTTCATGCATCTCTTCTCCAATACCATGTCCTTGATACTCTCTTAATAAAGAAAATCCATTTTTTTCTACATAAGTTTGAACAGCATTAGAAATATCTCCAACTCTATTTCCCACAACCGCCTTATCAACCGCATAGAAGAACGCATCCTTAGCCACCTTGATAAGTTTTTCGCATACTGGTGATATTTTTCCAACTCCATAAGTACGCCCAGCATCAGAACACCAACCATTTTTATATGTACCTAAATCAACTGAGACAATATCACCTTCTTTTAAAATAACTTTGTCTGAAGGAATTCCATGTATAATCTCATCATTTACTGACGTACATATAGCCCACTTATAGTCAACTCCTCCCCTATAAGGACATGGTACTCCCTTAAATGCAGGAATAGTTCCATGCTTTTTCATAGCAGCCTCAGCCACATTATTTAAATGCATTGTAGTTACCCCAGGCTTTATTTCTTTTTCTATTACTTCTAATGCAGCTTTTAAAGCTACAGCTGCATCCTCCATTAATTTTATTTCATGTTCATTTTTTATATTTATCATTTCTTACACTCTTTCTAAATTATTCTCTATCTAACCCTATATCAACAAGTCGTTCAGGATGAAAAATATCATCTTGTAATTTTAAAGATTCCTCTCGCAAATTTTCTGGCATCTCTATATAATCTCCAGACCTTATTATATCTCGTTCTATTGGATTTGGTTCAGCAAGTATTCCAGTTTCCTTATACTGAATTCTTTGATGACCATTAACTGATGAAAGTACACCTAGATATTCTATAAGTTCTGCCTCCATAACTTTTGGATCATTTAATCCCTGCTTTACAGTGTCAAACATTTTATATAAACTAGACCTTTTACTACTCAAATGATTTCCAAGTAATCCATCATTTATTACATTGTCATAAACAACAAAAAAAGCATCTTTCAATCCTTCTCTTTGTTCAACACTCGCATTTTTATCTTTTGCTAAAGAATTATTTAACTTTGCCATAAGTTCCATTAGTTCCCTCATATTGGGATAAAGAACTTGATTATCATTTCTAAATCTAAGTAATCCTTCTATTTGACTTTTAACTGGAACAAAATTTGCTGGTACCTCTAATTGTTCTATTTTAGATTCTTTTATCAAATCTCTTTTTTCAAAATCAGTATTCACACTTTTTTTTAAATCTTCTATCATTCCCATAATAACAACCTCTATTTTTTTAATCTTCTGTAGCTTCTTCAACTATTCTTTCAGGATGTCCAGAAGAATCCACTGTTTTTAATAATCCTACTTTTTTATAATGTTCTAAAATATCTTTTGAATTAGCTTTATATGTTTCAATTCTTTTCTTTAATGTTTCTTTAGTATCATCTGTTCTAATAACTAACTCTCCACCACAATCATCACATATATTATCTTTAACAGGTGGGAAATCTATTCCATACATTTTTCCACACTTTGAACATTGTCTTCTTTCTAATATCCTTTTATATACAAGTTCATCTGGCGCTGTTAATTCAATTACCTTTGTAATCTTTCTACCAAGCTCATTTAACAAATCGTCTAAAAGATCTACTTGACTCAAAGTTCTTGGATATCCATCAAGTATAAACCCCTTTTTACAATCTTCTTTTGTAATTCTATCTTTTAATAACTGTGTTATTACTTCATCTGAAATTAATTCACCTCTTGATAATTTATTTGCAATATCCTCATTTGTTTTACTTACCTCTCTTAATATTTCACCTGTTGAGATATGAGGTATATCTAAAGCTTTTGCTAAAATATCTGACCTAGTTCCTTTTCCTGTTGCTGGTCCTCCTGTTAAAATATAAATCATTTTTCATCACTCCTATTTCTTTTTACATTATATATTATTGCACAAAAAAAGAAAAAAGTAAAGATTACTTTAAATTATAAATTTCCTCTTTAGATATTTTACCTTCACGCAATATATTTATACTATCTTTTTCTACTTTTATTAACGTAGATTCAATAATATTATCTAATCTTCCAGAATCTATTATATAATCTACATTTTCTTTTATTATATCTTCTAACTCATCTATACTTGTTATATTACCACTCCCTGAAATATTTGCACTTGGTGCTACAATAGGTACACCTGCTTTTTCTATAAGCAAATTAACCAAATTATTTAAGTCAATCCTCACCCCAACAGTATTATTATTTGCAGTAACTATTTTAGGAATTATATTTTTCTTTTGCAAAATCATAGTTAATGGTCCTGGCCAAAAATTATCAGCAATTTTACTTTCTATTTTGTTTAAATCAAAGCATACTTTTTCTAGCATATTATAATCGTTTACTAATACAATTAATGGTTTATTATATTCTCTTTTTTTTATTTTATAAATCTTTTTTACTGCTATTTTATCTAATGCATTACAACAAATCCCATATATTGTACTAGTTGGTAATATAATGATCTTTCCTTTTTTTATTTCTTGTGCTAAAAAATCAATATTATTATATGCTTCAAATTCTGTTAATTTTTTTTGCATAAATCTCACCAATTAGATTATATCATATATATCAATACATCCTATATACTAATATTTTAAAAATATTATTTACTATCGAAAATCACGTAATATAATTAGTTGACAAAAAAATAAGCTATGATATACTGGCCATATTCTTAATTATATGCTTTCTATAATAAGAATAGCAACTTAATAACACTCAATTAACAAGGAGGAATTATAATGAGCAAAAATTTTGTAAGCATACAGCAACTGGAACTACTTCCTGAACGGATAAAAAAAGCCGATGAAACTGATGCTACCAAAGAATTACGTACATTAATATTTGATTTATTTAAAAAAAATGACTATAAACCTATGAATGTTTTAATTGTAGGTGCGGGAAATTCTTATCCGGTTGCACTATTTGCAAAGTATACTCTTCATGAGGAAATGAGTATACCAAGTATAGAAGCACTAACGCCCCAAGCAGCCATAAGAATGCTTAATAAAGATAACTATGATATTAATTATACCTTGGTTATAGGAATATCTTATTCTGGTAAAACTTCAGATATTAAATGTGTGTCAGAAATTTGCATAAAAAGAGGATTTCCTTTTGTTCTTCTTACCGGAGCTAAAAAATCAACGTTATCAAATATATATACAGAAGATTTTGACATTAAAATTATTTCTTATTTTAATGAAAATGATACTTCTGGAAAAGAAGAAGGTATAATTTCAATGGCATCTACACTTGCACCAGCTATAATTTTAGATGATAATTGGTCAAGCAAATTAATTTCAGAAAATCAAAAAGCTATAGAAGATGGAAAAGAATTTGTTTCAAATTTAAACATAGTTGATATTGCAAAAGCAATTAAAAAGCATTCTATTATCCATGTATTTTATGAATGGGACACATTGCCTACTGCAGCAGATATAAAGAATAAATTTACTACATCTGGAATTGCAAATGTTGTTCTTCATGACAAGAAGAACTTTTCGCATGGTAGTTATAATTTATTATATAAACAGGACTTTGCTTTAGTTATAAATTTAGTAAAGTTAACTATAGCTCTAGCTTCAAAAAATGGGAGTGTAAGTATATCTAAAGTATATAGCAATCAATATAATGTTGAGCTTGCAAAATTTTTAGATTACATATGTTCAAAAAAATCAGCAAATTATATTGAGATTGGAACAGCAGCAATGATGTCCTCTCAATGGAATATTGAAGCAATGGCAATACTTCCTTTTTTAATTACTGCAATTGGAGAAGAACTAAATGTTGATGTTTCTAAACCAATTAATCAAATTCCTAAAGAAGCAAATGCTCTTTATACTTATAGAGGATTATTTTAAAGTATATATCTTCTTATACACTAATAAATTAAACACTACTAGTTCAAAAAACTAGTAGTGTTTTTTACTTCTCTTAATTACCTTATCAATTTATTTCTATAGTATATTTATTGTTTTCTTTTGTAACCAAGCAATTTTCAAATCCGTTTACCATAAGCACCTTTATCACATCATTTTCAAAATGATTAACATTATTTTCACTATTATTATAAAACTTCTTTACAGAATTCTCTGAAATATGAAATCTAAATCTAAAATTCATCCTTCCAATATTCAAAGATTTATCTAAAGAAACAACATATTCAGGCCAAAAACCAAAATACAACATTTGATAAATATTAATGTTTATTATATCATCCGTATACTTATACTCAAAACCTTTATTAATACTGACCTCAAAAAGTGATGAAATACCATACTTACTAAAAAATTTATTTACCAAGTCCTGTATATTATTAACCATAATAATATTAGAATAATTACTAATAAACTTCAAAAATACTGGCAAAATATAATCTTTACACATACTTTGCATAGGATTATTAAAACTATTACTAAGTATTAAAGATTTGTATAATAATGCAACCTCTGACAACCGTAATTGCTCTTTACAAGGTAAAATTTTTATACCCAATATTTTTAATTCTTCCATTATAAACCTCCATAATAGCTTAAATTTATTTTATATATAAAATTGCTTTTATATTATAAAATTAAATATGTAAAACATACAATCCTGACATTTACTGTTTTTTTACAAATTTTTCCTTAACGATTAATTGTATGCTTTATCCAGAATTCTTTTACCTCTTCCCAATAAGGATAATAATATGCATTCGATTCGCACATCCTTTTTATAATATCAAAATGTCCATCAAATAATGTCTTATTCTTTTGATAAAATCTTGAAAGTGAAAGGATAAATTTAAAATCATATGCATTGCTACCACAATATGCACAAGCCTCATAATAATCCGCACTGTCAAGCATACTATATTTAAACTTATCCGCCAAAAAATCAGCAATTTTCTTAAAGAATTCAAAATTGCCCTCTTCACGAGACATTTTTACATATTCATACCGTGCCATAAGTGTTTGGACTGGATTATAATTTAATTTTGTCACAAATTCCTTTATTTCATCATTTTCTCCTACTTCTGTCAAGATTTTAAGAGTCTCTTTTTTTTCACGACTTGCCTTTAAAAATTCATCATTATACATATAAATCTCTCCTTTTTAATTATTATCAAATTATTTTTCGTATTATTAAAACGAAAATTTATACAAAATTTATGATTATATTATAACATGTATTTACATAATTTACAATATATTAATTTTAATAAGTATAATAGTCAAAAAATATATATAACAAAAAATTAGTATAGATTTTGATTGTATAATTTTATTCATATATACAATTCATCTAAAATATAAATAAAAGGGGCTGTAAAAAAACTGAGCGAAAAAATTCACTCAGTTTTACTTTAGAATTTTTTTACAGCCCCTTTTATTCTTCATCCATTTCTTCTACTACAGGAATAGTTTCTTTTCTAGCTTTTTCAGCCATAGCTTTATCTTTTCTTATCTGTCCTTCTATTTTTGATACAAGTTGCTCAATACCTGAATATAAATTATCTGTATCAGACTCAGCAAGATATGTACGAGACTTATATTCTATCCTTATATCTAAACGTTGTTTGCCTTTTGACTTATCAGTAAAAGTTACATGGCAAATAGTATTCTCATCAAAAAACTTATCAAGCTTTTTAATCTTTTTTTCTGTAAAATCTCTTATTGCATCTGTTACTTCAATATGAATTCCTGTTAAATCTAATTTCATAGTAATCACCCCACACCTATATTATACACTACAAAAAATATTTTTCAAGTGTAATATATCTTTTTTTACATTTTATTATAACATTTATTACTACTATAAAAAATGCACTTAGGCTAATACAGATTAATAAATATTTTTAAAATAAAAAGTTGTACCTTGTACTAATGGCTTTATACATATATATGAAAAATCTAATTCTTTAAGACAATGAAAAAATAAATCACTTGAACACAAATAATACATTCTTATATTATTATACTTATAACGTGTAATATAGTGTCTTTTCCAGTTATATTTATTATTCCATTTAGAATATTTTAATCTAACATTATAATCATGCGGTATATTTATTTTATAAACATTTTTCCAAAAGAATAATATTTTAGTTAATATTATCCTATTTCTAATTAACTTTAGGTATTCTAATTCTTTCTTGTTTCTGTACCGATTTTTGCTTTGTAAACTAACATATTTTATTATTTCTAAAATAGTCATAATTCATATTCCTTTCTACAATCACCATTTTACGTATTAAACCATTTTTTATTAATTTTTAATAAAATACAATTAAAACATATACTCTTTATATTATATATATGTTATATTAAAAAGTCAAATATCATTAGACTATATACTATATTTAAAAATCACAATAATAGAATTTAATTGTTATTGACATAATATCGCTAATTTGGTATAATATTTTTATTATAAAGATTAAAGTATTTGAT
Organism: uncultured Clostridia bacterium; assembly: GCA_944388575.1. Taxonomy (GTDB): domain Bacteria; phylum Bacillota; class Clostridia; order TANB77; family CAG-465; genus CAG-465. The sequence continues at coordinate 7,265 of CALXJF010000031.1, read as the reverse complement.
ATATTTATCATTTAATAGATTAAAAACTGATAATTCTTTTGGGTAAATTGACACAATATCCATCCAATCACTAATTGTATCTATTTATTGATAATATATCAAAACTTATAGGAGGTAATACTATGTACAAAAGTAATGAAAAACTTAATATGTCAAACATTTTATCTGTAACTAAGGCTTTCTATAATGGTCTTACATATGATAAAGAATTCTACCCATCTGACATACCATTTGAACCTGGATGTCGGTTATCTGCATTGGAAATAAATATACAAAATGCAGACGGAAGTATAAAATACCAAACTGCATTAGAGCTTTGGTATATAAAAAACGGTAGACTATTTAATTCATTAGATATGCTACCAACTGGATATACCGAAAAAGACGTAAGATATTTACCAAAAAATCATCACGGCTTAGTATCTTGCGACAACTATAAAACCCATTGGATACCAACAATATGTGCATATGATCGATTAGGACATTTAAGAGTATATGATAACTCTACCAACTTTTGGAAAATATTAGAAGTGGATACTAAAAGTAACCAGAATAATAATTCACTAAATAGCGCTTTTGCACAATTCTTATCAAACTTATTCTTTAATTAAATAAAATATTAAAGGCTCAAAAGTTATAAAATCTTTTGAGCCTTTTTTACATTTTTTCTAACCACCTGCTAATATATCAAACATATCCATTTGTTCAGATCTAGGCATACCATCTAAACATCCAGCCTGTTGTAATGTTTCACAAGCAACTTTACCAATTTTAGACCTTATCATCATATCTTCAATTGAGGTAAATCTTCCATTTTTTCTAGCTTCAACTAGCTTTTTAGCATCTACTTCACCAAAGCCTGACAATGCTGAAAGCGGTGGTCTTAAATTTTTTCCTTCCAGTAAAAATTTATTAACATCTGACTTATATATATCAACTGGTAAAAAATTAATTCCTCTTTCATTCATTTCTAAAACTATCTCAAGTATTGGGTACATATTTTTATCCTTAGGAGCTGCTGCATTTCCAAGTGAATCTATTTCCCTCATTTTTGCTTTTACTCTTTCTTTTCCATGAAGCATAGAATCACTATCAAATTCATCAGCCCTAATAGACATAAAAGCTGCATAATACGCTTCTTTAATATGAACCTTAAACCAAGCTATTCTAAATGCATTTGTAACATAAGCTGCGGCATGTGCTTTGGGAAACATATACTTAATTTTTTTACAAGAATCAATATACCATTCTTGTACTCCTTTTTCTCTCATGGCTTCTTCATATTCTGCCCATTTTACCGGATCTTTTAAAGCTTTTCCTTTACGTACTACTTCCATTATCTTAAAAGCAAGACCTGGTTCTAATCCTTTATTCATAAGGTAGATCATTATATCATCTCTACAGCAAATTGCTTCTTGTAAAGTTACAGTTCCTTCTTCTATAAGTGTTTGGGCATTTCCAAGCCAAACATCAGTACCATGAGATAATCCTGATATACGTATTAACTCATCAAAAGTAGTTGGTCTTGTATCTACAAGCATACCTCTAACAAACTTTGTACCAAATTCTGGTATGCCATAAGTTCCAACTTCCGATCCAATCTGTTCACTAGTTACACCTAATGCATCAGTAGAAGAAAATATACTCATTGTTTCTTTATCATCAAGTGGTATTTTAGTAGGATCTTCTCCTGTTATATCATGTAACATCCTAATTACTGTAGGATCATCATGCCCCAATATATCAAGTTTAAGCAGGTTTTTATCAATAGAGTGATAATCAAAATGAGTCGTCTTAATTGTTGAATATGGATCATCAGCTGGATGTTGAACTGGACAAAATTCAAATATTTCTCTTCCCTTTGGAACAACAACTATCCCTCCTGGATGTTGTCCCGTTGTCCTTTTTATTCCAGTGCACCCCTTAGACAATCTATTAATTTCTGCAGCTCTTTGATGTATGTTTCTTTCTTCATAATAATTTTTAACATAGCCATATGCAGTTTTATCTGCAATTGTACCAATAGTTCCAGCTTTATATGTAGTTCCTCTACCAAATATCTCTTCTGTGTATTTATGTGCTTCTGCCTGATATTCACCAGAAAAATTCAAGTCAATATCTGGCTCTTTATCTCCATTAAATCCTAAAAAAGTTTCAAAAGGTATATCCATACCATCTTTATCAAGTTTATGACCACATTTTGGACAATCTTTATCTGGCAAGTCAAATCCATTTGCTACACCATGATCTGAAAAATCAGAATATTTACAATTTGGACATCTATAATGAGCTTTTAAAGAATTTACTTCTGTAATACCTGTCATGTATGCAGCAAGTGATGACCCAACAGATCCTCTAGAGCCAACAATATATCCATGGTCATTCGAATCCCAAACTAACCTTTGAGCAATTATATACATAACAGAATACCCATTTGAAATTATTGAATTAAGCTCTTTATCTAATCTTTCTTGTACAATAGAAGGTAATGGATCTCCATATAACTTGTGTGCTTTATCGTAAGCTATATTTCTTATCTCTTCTTCACAACCTTCAATATGTGGAGGACATTTTTCATCAGAAATAGGACTTATTCTATCACACATATCTGCAACTTTATTTGTGTTTGTAACTACAATCTCAAAAGCTTTTTCCTCAGGTAAATATTCAAATTCTTTTAACATCTCTTTTGTAGTTCTAAAATACAATGGAGCTTGCATATCAGCATCATCATATCCTTGTCCTGCTTGCAAAATCCTTCTATATATCTCATCCTCTTTTTTCAAAAAGTGAACATCACATGTACCTACAACAAGTTTATTCTGTTTATCTCCAATCTCAACAATCCTTTTATTAATATTAATTAGATCTTCATCAGTTAATGTAATAAATTCATACTCTTTATCTTTATCATCAACTAGTTTATTATATTTTCTGTTTTTTAACTTAACACCTCTTTTATAAAATTCATTATTACCAAGTGGTTGAATCTCTAAATAATCATAATAACTTGCTATTGTTTCTTGAACTTCCTCTGATTCTTTTCTTAAAATTGATTGATACAATTCTCCTTGTTCACAAGCACTACCAATTATTAAACCTTCTTTATATCTATTTAGCATAGATCTAAATATTTTAGGCTTTTTCTTAAAATAGTGTAAATGCGAATATGAGACTAATTTGTACAAGTTTTTTAAACCTGTATAGTTTTTAGCTAAAATTATAATATGATATGCTTTATCACCTATTATATCTGAGATACTTTTTTCACTATGTGCATAATTATTTATATCTAGGCCTTTCTTTTTTAAGTCCTCTGCCATTCTTATAAACATTTTAGCAGTAGCTCTAGTATCATTTATAGCTCTATGTGCACCTTCCAGTTCAATACCTAAATCTTCTACTATTGTACCTAATTTTTTATTAGGTAAATAATAATATAATTCCTTAGCAATCATTAATGTATCAATAATATAATTATTAAATCTCTCACTATATCCTTCTTTAGTTACAAAATAATTCAAGAAATTTATATCGAAATCTGAATTGTGTGCCACAAGTGTTGAACCTTCTATAAAATCCATAATATCTGGCAAAGCCTGCTGTATTGTGGGAGCATTCTTAACCATATCTTCTGTAATATGAGTAAGTTCTTGTACATTTTGAGGTATATTTCTTTCAGGATTTATAAAAGTAGTATATTCATCTATAATTTCTCCATCTCTAACTTTACATATAGCAATTTCAGTAATTTTATCTTGTTTTTCCGGATCAAATCCTGTTGTTTCTAAGTCAAATACACAATAAGTATCTGAAAATTTAGGGTCTATTACTATATCATCTACAAGATATCCCTCAACGCCATAAATTACTTTTATTGGAGCATTATCAAGTATATCCTGAGTACTAACCTTAGATTTTCCAGTCTTTTCTTTAGCCAATTTTTCGTAATTATCAACTATTACATGATTAGCCTCTGGAAATGATTGAACAACACCATGATCAGTTATAGCAACTGCATTGTGCCCCCATTTTATAGCTTGTTTAATTATATCTGTCGCAGATGTTACAGCGTCCATAGCACTCATTTGAGTATGCATATGTAGTTCAACTCTTTTAAACTCAGCATCATCTAAAATTTCATCGCTACTTAGTGGTTTCCCTTCAATAATATTACTTACCATTATAGTAAGCTCATTACTAAACGCATCAATTTGAGGTCTTCCTTGAACTTGTATAAAAGCTCCCTTTTTTAACCTTGAATCAATTTGTTCAAATTTCTTTTTATCTAAAAACATTTTACAACATATTGTACTAGTATTATCTGTTACATCTAAAGACATTATAATTTTTCCGGTTCTAGTTTCTCTAACATCTTTTTCAAAAATGTAACCGTCTATACAAACTCTATCTTGTGCTTCAGTTACATCAACAACCCTTTCACGTTTATCTGTTAATATATCTACTCCATAAATAACATGTTCTGGTTGTTCTTGTTTAGCTCTTTTTCTCTCCTCTTTTTCTTCATCTGTTAAAGGTTTCCTTTTAACAAATCCACTTGTTTCCTTGACTATATTAGTTTTTTGCAAGACTTCTGATTTTATATTTTCTTGTACACTTGCAATATCCTCTAACTTAACAGTATTATTAGGATTTGTGTATACTTCTTCTTTTATTCTTTCGTCATCTTTTACAAATATATTTATTTTCTTTCCATATTTTGTTTCTATATCTTTTTTTATATATTGATCTATTCCCTTTATCTTTATAAAATTCGAATAAGGTTTTAACAAAGTTATATTAGCATTGTTATCATCTAACTCTATTTTACAATTTTCAAATATATCTTGAGTATAATTATACTTTTTATTTATATTTCCAATTGTATTTTTTATATCCACTATATCTATATCAACTGGATTTCCAACATATCTATAATTTACTTTAAAACTGCTTAATTCATAAGCAGTTTTAGCTTGTATTTCAAAATTTTCTATATCTGACAAAGAAATATTTAAATCACTTCTTGCATTTAATATTACAGCATTTAACTTCTTTGAAAATTTTATTTCTTCTATATATGCATTACAAAAATTATTATCTTGACTACAGTTAAAAAAAACCTCTTTTACCTTTTTATCCATACTGTAACATTCCACCTCTATTTCATACTACTTTTTTAGTAATTATGCTTTCTACATTCAATTTTACTTTTATAGCTTATATATAATTCATCTACTTTTTATTTTTATAATACAAATTTTATTATTTCAATTATACTATTTTTTTAATAATTTGTCTATAAAAATATTTTCTTTTATTTTTTATTTTTAATATATAGATTTAAATTATTAATCTGTAAAATAAAACATTTTTCGACAAAAACTTCTATTTTTTTATGCTATAGTAAATTTATATAAGGAGGATTTTATATGAGTAAATTATATGAGAAATATTTAGAGTTAAAAAAAATACAAAAAGAAAAGATATATCTTTTTAAAAGTGGTATATTTTACATTGCTCTTGATGAGGATGCCAAAAAACTTAATGAAAAATTTGGATTAAAATTAACAAATTTTACACCAGAAGTAGTAAAATCTGGGTTCCCTGTATCCAATCTTTCTAAGTATCTAGAAAAACTGGATAAGGTAAATATACGTTATGAATTAATAGATAACAACTACTTTAAAATTGATAGTCCAACCGCTTATATAAAAAGTATTAGTATTAAAAATATACTAAATTCAATAAAAAATTTGGAACTAGATTCTATAACACCTAAAGAAGCATATAACATTTTATACAATTTACAAAAACAAGCTTTAGAAGTGGAGGTACTAAATGATACAGACAAATAATACATTATTAATTTATCAAAAATATCTTGATTTAATCTACTACACTAATGATCTGGTTCAAAAATATCCTAAATCAGAAAAATTTGCACTTGTTACCGAGATAAAGCAATCCCTATATGCAGGAGTTAGAACTATCATTTTTGCACAAAAAGAATTCAATAAACAAAACAGATTAAAATATTTAAATGAATTAGATGTTTATTTAAAATTGCAAAAATTATATATTAGGTTATCATATAGATATAAATATATCTCAAAACAAAACTATGAAACTTGGTCTAAAAAAATAACTGATATATGTAATATGTTAGGAGCTTGGATAAAAACATGTCTCGCACGATAAAAAACTGTTTTTATAAAAATTTAACATTTGAAAAAATGTATTCTGCACATATTAGAGCAAGGAAAGGAAAAGTTTTAAAAAGTGAGGTAATTAAGTTTGAAATAGATTTAGAAAACAATATTATAAACCTAATAAATAAAATAAAAAATGGAAGTTACAAACTAGGTAAATATCATACATTTTTTGTTTATGAACCTAAAAAGCGTGAAATAAAATCATTACCATACATTGATAGAGTTGTACATCAATGGTACGTAGAAGAATTTATAAAACCATATTTTTTGCCCAGATTTATAACTACAACTTATGCATGTATTGATGATAGAGGAACACACAGTGCAGTTAATTGTGCTCAAAAATACTTAAGACTAGCTAAACAAAATTTTGGAAATGATTACTGGATACTAAAATGTGATATTAAAAAATTTTTTTATAGTATTGATCAACAAATATTATTTGATATATTAAAAAAATATATATCTGATAAAAAATTATTAGAATTTTCTAAACTACTAATTTTTGACAATGAAGAAAAAAACGGTATTGGAATACCAATAGGAAATTACACTTCTCAATTTTTTGCAAATATTTATTTAAATGAATTAGATAAATATGCTAAATATACTTTAAAGCAAAAATACTACTTAAGATATATGGATGATTTTCTTTTTATAGTAAAGACTAAAGAAGACGCCAAAATTATTAAAGCTAAAGTTGAAGACTTTATACATAATAATTTAAAACTAGAGTTAAATCATAAATCTAGATATTATCCAGCACATTTTGGAATTAATTTTTGTGGTTTTAGAATTTTTGAAACACATAGATTAGTAAGAAAGTCCTGCAAAAAGAAAATAAATAAAAATATAAAAAATTGGAATAAACTATGGGAAAATAATAAACTAGATTACAACCAAATGCAAATGAGCATTAATTCATGGTTAGGTCATGTAAAACATGCAAATTCATATAAACTTACACAAAAAATATTTAAAAAATGTAAATTCTTATATACAGATGATTTATATGAAAAAGATATTCTTAAATTAGAGAAAATGATAGAT
>CALXJF010000030.1 GCA_944388575.1 uncultured Clostridia bacterium | reverse complement strand
ATAGAAAATGTTTATATTTTTAGATTAATATTAAAATGGAAAAAGGTTATAACAATGATAAAATGGTACCAATGTCAAGGACATTGGTACCATTTTAAAATAGGACACCCTCTTCTTTTACTTTAATAATTTATTTAACTCTTGTTTAAATTCATTTATATCTTTAAATTGCCTATATACAGATGCAAATCTAACATATGCTATTTCATCTAAATCTCTAAGTTTTTGAATAACTAGTTCCCCTATTTTTTGAGAATCTATCTCTTTATTCACAGAACTAGTAACTTCAAGTTCTATCTCATTAACTGCTTTTTCAATATCTTCTCTTGAAATAGGTCTTTTTTCACAAGCTCTAAGCATACCATTAACAATTTTATCTCTATTAAATTCTTGTCTTTCTCCATTTTTCTTAATAACCATGATAGGAGTATATTCTATTTTTTCATATGTAGTAAATCTATTTTTACAATTTAAGCACTCTCTTCTTCTTCTAATTGCATTAGTTTCTACTACATTCCTAGAATCAACAACTTTACTTTCTTCACATCCACATTTTAGACATAACATAGACTTCTCCTTTTTTCAAAATCATATAAACATACTTCATTTTTTGATAATGAACTTTTTACATCTATTGCCCTTTGATTGGTACTTCCTCTAAATGGAACTGAGATACTTCTCTTATCAATATCAAATTTACCATCTATTAGAATATCTGTAGAATTAAGTAAATTTAAATATCCATTTACATCATTTCCATTATTTAATAAATATTCATATTCAAATCCAGTATATGTAATAATATCATATCTATCCTTATCTAACTTAGATATAAGTTTTGCTACTTGATTTGCTTGCATAAAAGGTTCTCCACCAGAAATAGTTATACCTTTTAACAAAGGATTTTTCTTTATATCATCTACAATATCAGATATTTTTACATATCTTCCACCTTCAAAATCATGAGTTTGAGGATTATGACACCCTTTACAATTATGTGGACATCCTTGCGTAAATACTACATATCTAATTCCCGGACCATCTACAATAGACTCTTTCACAACTCCAGATATTTTAAGCATATCTTCCATATAATATTCATCTCCTAAAATCTAATTGCAACAAGAATAAGACATTCCATGCTTTACTCTATCATGTTCTTCTGCACGTTTTCCATCATTAAATCTATCTACTGTTCCTACTAAATATCCAGTTATTCTTCTTATTCTTTCAAATGGTGCTGTTTCAAAAGTATAATTCATATCAACAAAATCACCATCTACTTTTAAATCTAATGTATCTACAACCTCTCCTGGAAATTTATCCTCCAAATATTTTTTATATGCTTCAATTTCCTTTTCTTCTAATTTTCCACCAATTACATTAACTTTCATATCATTCAACCCCTTTATTTAATATTTATACTAATCATCACAATTACACTGTACAAAAGTACCATGCTTTACTCTATCATGTTCTTCTGCACGTTTTCCATCATTAAATCTATCTACTGTTCCTACTAAATATCCGGTTATTCTCCTTATTCTTTCAAATCCCTGTGTTTGACCTTTATGCTCTCTTCTTCCACATTTTGGACAAACATCATTTATTATACCTGTATATCCACAAACTGGATCTCTATCTACCGGATGGTTAATAGCACCATATCCTATTCCATTTTCCTTCATACATCTTACAACCTGTTCAAAAGCTTCCATATTAGTTGTAGGATCACCATCAAGTTCAATATAGCTAATATGACCTCCATTTGTTAAATTATGATATGGAGCTTCTAGCTTTATCTTCTCAAAAGCATTAATGTTATAATATACTGGTATATGAAATGAATTTGTATAATATTCTCTATCTGTAACTCCTTCAATTATACCAAATCTCTTAGCATCCATTTTAACAAATCTTCCAGATAAACCTTCTGCAGGAGTGGCAATTAATGAGAAATTAAGTCCCGTTTTTTCGCTCTCTTCATCCATTCTTTGTCTCATATATCCTACTATTTTTAATCCTAAAGCTTGAGCTTCTTGACTTTCCCCATGATGTTTACCAATTAAAGCCTTTAAACATTCTGCAAGTCCTATAAATCCTAATGTTAAAGTACCATGTTTAAGTACCTCTCCCACTTCATCATTTGGCTTTAATTTGTCAGAGTCAAGCCATACTCCTTGCCCCATTAAAAATGGATAATTCATTACTTTTTTCTTAGATTGTATCTTAAGTCTATCTAACAATTGATCTATTACTAAATCTATTCTTTCAGATAAAAGTTTAAAGAATTCATCAATATCTCCGTTTGCAATTATTCCTAATCTTGGAAGATTAACTGAAGTAAAACTTAAATTACCTCTTCCACATGTAACTTGTTTTGTTTTATCATAATTATTTGCCATAACCCTTGTTCTACATCCCATATATGCAATCTCTGTATTATAATCGCCTGGTTTATAATATTCTAAATTAAATGGAGCATCAATAAATGAAAAATTAGGAAATAATCTTTTGGCAGATACTCTACATGCTAATTTAAATATATCATAATTTGGTTCACCCTCATTATAATTTATCCCATCTTTAATTTTTAAAATTTGAATTGGAAAAATAGGAGTTTCACTATTTCCAAGTCCCGCATCTGTAGCAAGTAATACATTTTTCATTACAAGTCTTCCTTCTGGAGTAGTATCAAGTCCATAATTTATACTACTAAATGGAACTTGTGCTCCTGCTCTTGAATGCATAGTATTTAAATTATGTATAAATCCTTCCATAGCTTGATATGTTGCTCTATCTACTTCTCTTTCAGTATATTTTACCGTAAATTTTTGAATTTTATCTGCAAGTCTTTTACCGAATTTTTCTGTTAGCACTTTATTTTCTTCTTGTAAATACTTACTTGTATTTTGCAAAGTCGGATAAATATTTTTTTCTTTATATATTTTCTCAACTAAGTTTTTAGCCATATTTTCTGCGTCATTTTCTTTTATTAAATCTTCAACTGCACGTCTTAAAGTAAGAATACTATCAACAGATGGTTCAATATCTTTTTCTTCCTTTACTTTTTCAAGTATAGAATTTACAATTTCATCTGCAGTATTTTCTTCAAATAGTAACTCAATAGCTTTAGTTAAATTAGATACATAAGTTTTAGCATAGCTTTTTCTAACTCCAATTGCCATAGCATATTCAAAATTTGGAATACTTTGACCACCATGTTGATCATTCTGATTAGATTGAATTGCAATTGCAGCAAGAGCTGCATAAGACCCTATACTTTGAGGCTCTCTTAAATGACCCTCACCTGTTGAAAATCCATTTTTAAATAATTTAATCAAGTCAATCTGGCAACAAGTTGTAGTTAAAGTTAAAAAATCTAGATCGTGTATATGAATATCACCATTTTTATGAGCGTCTGCATGTTCCTTTTTTAGAACAAACATTTGATAAAACTTTTTCGCGCCTTCACTACCATACTTTAACATTGTTCCCATAGCCGTATCAGCGTTAACATTAGCATTTTCTCTCTTTACATTACTATCTTTAGCATCTTTAAAAGTTAATTGTTCATATATTTGCATAATCTCAGAATTCATTTCTCTTTTTTGAGTTCTCTCTGCTCTATATAAAATATATGCCTTTGCAGTAGAAGCATGCCCTTCTTCAATTAATATCTTTTCAACAGCATCCTGAATTTGTTCAACTGAAGGACACTCTACTTGCAAAGTTCTCTCTAAATAATCACACACCTTATATGCAAGTTCTTGTGCTTCTTCATAATTTTCTCCTCCGACAGAAACTGCAGCTTGATAAATTGCTTTTGCAATTTTCTCAACATTAAAAGGTACTCTTCTGCCATCTCTTTTAAGGATTTTAGTTATCATAATAATACCACCCCTTGTATATATATTCTTGCACAAACACAATATATTGTGTTCTTTCGACTTAAATTATAGCACTTAGAAATTTTCATGTCAACACTTTTTTTATAAAAAAAATAATTATTTTTTTCCATTTTTTTACAATATTTTTACCTCTAGTTATATACCATTTTTTTACTACATAAACACATTACTTTTTGCTTTTACATAAATAAAATAAAAAGACCTTAATTAAAAATAAGATCTTCTTGTTAATTATTTTATTATTATTCTATTATTAACTTACTATAAAATTATCATCTAATTTTTTTAAAAATATTGCAACGCATCCATATTTTTTTATTTCTTCTTCACTATAATAAGTTGTATCTTCGACTACCTCTTTTGGATCTTTATAATATCTATTTAAATGATTAAAAAAAGTATCTGTATACATATCAAACAATGTAGGATAATATTTTAAATCTACAACTTTTACAACTATCTTTTCTTTTTCTTCAGGTCTTTTTAAAAATGTTATAGTGTCTCCTATTTTTATTTTTTTTCTCTTATCATCATTCAATCTATATTCTACTGTTTTTATACCACTATTTATCATATCAAATGGTTCCTTATCTAATCTCATTATATGATTTACAATATTTTTCATGATTTTTCTCCTTTAAATCTCTAATGTTTCATTAAAACCAAGTATTTTATAATTTAATCCTTCCTCTTGTAAAGCATTTTTTAGTTCATTTAAATTTGGATTCATAATACTTTTGGGATGTTGTAAATGTATAGGAAGAACTAATTTAGGATTTATAGCCTTTGCAAAACTTACTCCATCTACAATACCTAAAGTTAACCCATTTCCATTAAAAGGCATACATAAAACATCACATTTATAGTTATTATAAAAATTAATAGTATCACTAGTAGTATATAATCTTGTAGTACCATCATCTATAATAAATCCAATATTTTCTAAAATCTCTGCTTTATTTTCCCTCATGTAAGTCAAATAACCATGCACTGCTTTAGTTACTTCAACTTTTATATCATCAATATAAAATACGTCATTTTCTTTAACTATATTAGCATTTATTAAATTATATTCTTTAACCACTTCATTTGAGGTATATATTTTTACATTGTCCCTCTCTATTATTTTATTAATAACCTCAATATTACAATGGTCTTTATGTCTATGAGTTATAAGTATAACATCAATATTATTCCAATACTCATCTACATATTCAGATTTATATTCAATATTACTTGGATCAATTAATATTCTTTTTCCTTTTGTTTCAATCAATAAATTTGATTGATTAAATTTTGTAATCTTCATTTTATTACCTCTTTTCTTTATTTTTTTTATAAAATTTATATAATTTCAAAAAGCTTTTTATAACAAACTATTACTTTTTAAGGTATCTTTTAAACAATTATTATATCTATTTATACACCTTTCTTCAACTTTGATATTTAGTAGTTCTAGAATAGTTAAAGTTTTTTTATTTCTTCTTCAGTTAAATTAGTTATTTCCGAGATGATATCAATACTAATATCTTTATCTAACATGGCTAACATGGCTTTTGATTATTAAAAAGCATACAAATTATACACAAGTATATTTTATTTGTAAAGTACTTTTATTACAAATAAATGTATTTGACAAAATTAATTATTAAAAAGATATATTTAATTATATTAAATTTTTCAAAAATCCATATCCTATCAATTACAAAAATAATATAGCTATATAAAAAAATCCTAGAACAACACAATGTTCTAGAACTAAAAATTTAAATCTTGGCAGGGGCAGAAGGAATCGAACCCTCATCAAAAGTTTTGGAGACTTCTATATTAGCCATTATACGATGCCCCTATATATAAAGTAAAAAACACTAATAAAGATATTGTAACATTTTTTTTTGACTTTTTCAAGTACTTTATTATAATTTTACCAATTTAAATTTTGTATAATCACATGATACCATTATATATTCTATCTCATCAATTATTCCTGTTTTTACCATAAAATGTCCATAACCGATGTAAATGACCATAAATACATTTTTTTACATTATATTGCTTTAATATTTCTGTGTAATTTGATATAAAGGGTGGAAAATGCATTGCAACAATTATATCTTTTTGTGGAAATCTCTTTTTTATTTTTAGTCCCTCATCAAGAGACATTTTTAATCTTAATCTTTCTCTTTCAATAATTTTTTTATCTAGTTTTTTATCTGATATTTCTGTATTTCCCCATCCTCTTGTACCGCAAAGTATATATTCTTGAATATCTATAGCATTATTATGCAAAACAGAAAGAGAGTTTAAATTATTTTCTTTAAAAAAATTTTCTAATTTTGTTTTGGTAGAGAAATAATAATCATGGTTACCTCTCATTAGTATTTTATTTCCAGGTAAATCATTTATAAATTTAAAATCTGGTAACGCTTCCTCTAAATTAATTCCCCAAGAAATATCTCCAGGAATAATTACAATATCATTTTCCTTAACTGTTTCTTTCCAATTTTTTTCTATTTTTTTTTCATAATCTTGCCATACTTTTCCAAATACATTCATAGGTTTATCAACACCATATGATAAATGTAAATCTGATATTGCATATATTGACATTTAAGATCCCTTCCTAATATTTACTCACCTATTTTTAAATTAGCTTTAGCATTTAAATCTAATTTATCTTGTATTTTATATCCCTTACCATTAATAAAGTTATAATATGCGGCACTACCTATCATAGCTGCGTTATCAGTACAATATTTAAGCTCTGGCATATATGACTTAAATCCATTTTTATTTGCTTCTTTTTTTAGCATATTCCTTAAAACTCTATTTGCTGATACTCCACCAGCAAGTACTACCTTATCAACATTTTTATCTTTCATTGCCCTTATCGTATTTGAAACTAATTCTTCACAAACAGTATTTTCAAAAGATGCACACATATCATTTACTCTTAACTGTTCTCCTTCTTTATGTGCGATATTTATTACTGCTGTTTTTATTCCACTAAAACTAAAATCATAATTTTCAAATTTAGTTTTAGGTAAAACATATGTTAGCTTTCCTAAAATTGCTTTATTACTTACTTCTGGTCCGACCCGGATATCCTAATCCTAAAGTTCTTGCGACTTTATCAAAAGCCTCCCCAACAGCATCATCTCTTGTTTTACCAAGCACTTCAAAATCTGTATAATCATGTACATATATAATATGTGAGTGACCTCCGTGATACTACTAAACTTAAAAAAGGTGGCTTTAAGTCTTTATATGTAATATAATTTGCTGCTATATGCCCCTCAATATGGTGAGTAGGTACAATTGGGACGTCTAATGAATAAGCCAAAGACTTAGCATATGACACCCCAACAAGAAGTGCTCCTATTAAGCCTGGTCCATATGTAACTCCTATAAAATCAATATCTTTAAGCTCTAATTTGGCTTCTTTTAAAGCCTCCTCTAACACATACGAAATATTGGTTAAATGTTTCCTAGATGCAATTTCTGGAACTACCCCACCAAATTCTTTGTGTATATCTATTTGAGTAGATACAATATTTGAAAGTACATCTCTCCCATCTTTTAATATCGCTACTGATGTTTCATCACAACTTGATTCTATCGTTAATCCTAACATTTTAATTCTCCTAAATAACTAATATCATCTGTAATAATTTTAATATCAAATTTACGAGTGGTGTAATAATATATCCTCCAGCTCCTGTAATAATAAATATTAAAATAATGTAAAAAGAATAAGTTTCAAGTGTATACATTATTCCTTTAAATTTTTGAGGTAAAAAATAAAATAAAACCTTTGAACCATCAAAAGGTGGAATTGGTAACATATTAAAAATACCAAATATCACATTAAATTGTATAGAAAGTACCAACATATTAGTAATCACATTTCCACTAGTTGTAGATATAGCAAAATCAACTAAACCAACCATCATACATATTTTTAATATAACAGTAAATAATACAGCCATAAGTAAATTTGACATTGGTCCAGCAAGAGCAGTCAACATATTTCCTTTAGCTCTATTTTTAAAGTTTCTATCATCAACTATTACTGGTTTTCCCCATCCAAATCCAAATAATACTATGCATAAAAATCCCCACCAATCTATATGAGCTAACGGATTTAACGTCATTCTTCCAAGTGCTTTTTGACTTCTATCACCAAGCTTATATGCCATAAATGCATGAGCAAACTCATGAACTGATAAAGATATCAACAGTGCTGGTAAAAAATATAAAAAAGAAATTAATCCTTCTCTTGAAAATATATTAAACACCTAACTCTCACTCCTCTTTTTCATTGCTATATTATACCATATATAGATGGATAAGTAAATAGACTGATTTTTATTAAATTTAATTTATAAAACTAAAATTTATATATTTTTTTATTCAGTTACACTATCTCATAAAAAACATCTACTTGACTTTTATATTAGCTTAATATAAAATAAATTTTATAAGGTGAAAACATGAAAAATTATTATGAAATATTAGAAGTAAATAACAAAGCATCTTTAGACATTATAAAAAAGGTATTTAAATTACAAATAAAAAAATATCATCCTGATCTTTTTCCAGATAATAAGAAAAAATGGGCTGAAGAGAAAGTAAAAGACCTAAACGAAGCTTATGATACTTTATCTAACGAACAAAAAAGAAATGAATATGATAATTTATTAAAAGAATACCAAAATAATGATGAGCTTTCTAAAAAAGAAGAAATATTGAATAAACAAATAGAATATTTAAAAGAAAAACTTAATAAAAAAGATCAAATCATCGAACATTTTCTTGGAGGATTAGACTTATCAGAATATGACTACAATTCAGATGAAGATATTGAATTAAACCTTGAAAATATAAAAAATAATAGTACTCAAGAGATTCAAAATCAAGATATGGAATATACTACAAACAATAATATCAAACAAAATAATATTCCTTATCATGATAATCCTAAAAATTTATTAGAGAAAATTCAAAACTTTTTTAGTTCAAGCAGACCATATAAAAATAATTTTGATTATTATATACATAATTTACTAATCTTATTACTAAAAATCGTTTTATTTATTATATTTGCTATAATATGTTTCTCTATAATATCTATAATTACGCATGTTAATGTTTTTGAATTATTTATTAATGTTTTTTTTAATACTAGTAATACTTGATTATTTTTTTAATTGTTATGTAGTGACATCCCTCTATATTACTATAGTGGAGTGTCTATTATTATAAATAATTATTGATTATTTGGAAGTTTTAATATAACATATAATAACTTATTTTATGAAATTCCTATACCAGCACTAGCATAACCTAATATATTATTGTTAAAGTTAGCTCCTACTGCTCTTGATGTGAATACTATTAATAACCTTGTATTTGCTGTAACTGGAATATTTAAATTTGTTAAAGATCCACTTAGAATTGTACCTGGCGCAACAACACCTGAAATATTTGGTGTTAAAGCAATACCAGTTTCTTCAATTACAGTAAATACATTATCTGGTGTTGTTGATCTATAAATAACAGCTCCTATAGTTGCTGTAGCTCCAGTAAGATCTATTGTATCTGAAGTACTAAAATATGCAGAAAAAGAATTAATAGTTCCATCTCTAGGCATACTAAAAGCAAGATTTGGTAAAGTTGTTATATCAATATTTGCACCTATTATATCTTTTCCAGGAGCAGAAGCACCAAAACCTATGAATGCAGGTACTCCATCACTATCGGCTTGAGTTGTAGTTAAAGTTATTGGTTCACCAGATGAAGCTGGTATAATAGCATTTGCTATTGGTGTAGTACCAGTTGGTCCAGTTGCACCTGTAGCTCCTGTGGCTCCAGTTGGTCCTGTTACTCCAGTAGCACCAGTTGGTCCTGTAACTCCTTGAAATCCTTGTATTCCTTGTGGTCCTTGTGGTCCTGTTGCACCTGTAGCTCCAGTCGGCCCAGTGCATGAAACACAAAAGCAACAATCTCTATCATTAGTATTACAAAAATCGTAATTATTCATATTTTCCTCCTCTTGATCAATTACTGAGCATATAGCTCTAATATAATTATATTAAATTGGACAAGACTTGTTACAAAATTAAAAAAATTAATCCATAAAATGGACTAATTTTTTTTAACACAAAATATTCTATTAAATTTATATTTATAATATTATGCAGATTAACCCTCCACTACCTTCATTTATAATTTTTTGAAGAGTTTCTTGTAATTTCATTTGAGCTTCATCAGGCATACGATATAATTTATTATGCAACCCTTCATTTACTAATTCATGCAATGATTTTCCAAAAATATTAGATTGCCATATTTTTTTAGGATCATTTTCAAATTCACTAAGCAAATATTTCACTAAATCTTCTGACTGTTTTTCACTTCCAACAATAGGTGAAACTTCTGTTTCGATATCAGCTCTAATCATATGAATTGAAGGAGCAGAAGCTTTTAGTTTAACTCCGTATTTATTTCCCTGTTTTACTATCTCTGGTTCTTCTAAAGTAAGTTCATCAATTTGAGGAGTTACTATTCCGTATCCTTTAATTCTTACTTCTTCAAGTGCTATAGCGATTTTATCATATTCTTGTTTTGTTTTAGCAAAATCTTTTAACAATTCAAAAATATCTCTATCTGATTTAATATCAAAATTAGACATTTCCGTTAATACTCTATAAAACATACTAGGACTTATATCCATTTTTATTTTTATAGTTCCATCTTCCATTTTAGCTGTATCTATACTAATACTTTCAAAAATTTCATTTTCAGAAGAAATCTTGCTTATTAAATCATTAATTTCTCTTAAGGAGTAATTTTCTTCAAAACTATTTTTTATTATATTAATAACATCTTGTTTTAACCAATGATCAAAGTCTAATATACTAAACCATTCTGGAAGTCTAAATCCTATTTCCGTAACAGGAAACTCTTCTAAAACTCTTTCAAAAACTTCACTAAGCTCCTTGTCTTTCATATTTGCAATATCCATTGCAATAACAGAAGCATTATGTTTTTCTTCCAATTCTTGAGCTAACGTTCTTGTTTCTTCACTTTCTGGATGAATAGAATTTAATAATACTACAAATGGTTTATTTAATTCCTTTAATTCATTAATTACTCTTGTCTCTGCATCAATATATGAATCCCTATCTAAATCTGTTATACTTCCATCAGTAGTAACAACAATTCCAATTGTTGAATGATCCTTAATTACTTTTTCTGTACCAATCTCTGCTGCTTTAGAAAAAGGAATTTCCTCATCTGACCATGGTGTCCTTACCATTCTTGGCATATCATCTTCCATATGCCCAACGGCACCATTTACTAAATATCCCACACAATCAACTAATCTTGTCTTAAATCTTACATTATTATCAAGTACAATTTCAACGGATTCATTTGGCACAAACTTAGGTTCTGTAGTCATTATCGTCTTTCCGGCAGAACTTTGAGGTAATTCATCTTTTGCTCTATCTCTTTTATAATCATTATCTATATTTGGAATAACGAAATTTTCCATAAAATTTTTTATAAACGTTGATTTTCCTGTCCTAACTGGTCCTACCACTCCAATATATATATCTCCATTTGTTCTTGTTGATATATCCTTATAAATATCTTCTTTTTTCATCTTTTACCTCCACGTTAATCTTTTCTTAATACAAATATATTAACTTAATAATATTTTATGCAAAGAAAATATAACATTTTTAACTCCGTGTAATTAAATGAAAAAATGAAAAATAGTTTTATTGAGTTTTAAAACCTTTTACTTTTCTTATAATACTTCTAAATTTAGGTAAAATAAAATTATACAATATATATAATGGATAGTTATATACTTTATTTATCTCTCCAATATATTCCTTAACACCTGCATCTGATGTAAATCCTATCTTAAACCTATATTTTTCCTTTTACACATAATTACATATAAATCATAAAATATTTTTAAATCCTCCATTCTATTTGAATAATATGTTTTTACATTTTTTTCTAAAGCTATAATTTATATTATATCTTGTTTTAGAAGCAAAACTATCTAATAATTCTTTTTCACTTTTATCTTTTACATCAATAACCATGTTAAATTTGGGTTGAATTAATAAATTCTGTTTACTTACTATTTTAAATTTATTTTTCTTATATAAATTATATATATCTATATTTTTTTCAATATGTGGATCAAATTTTAAAACAATAGCTTTGTTCTTTTTTCTAATGTCCTCTAATTCTTTAATTAATAATTTAATTGTTTCTATATCTTCTATATTACATACTAGTCCTCTAGGAACATATATCACAGAAGACTTTATAAATGGTATTTTTTATAAGACAAGACATCGCTGCATAAATTTTTTTATTTCTTTCTAAATAAATATACTCTTTTTTCCAATTCTTTTTAAGATTTCCCCAATTTACATCTTGCATAAAACTTGCACACGGATAATTTTTTACAAAACTATTATATTTACTTACCATATCAATATCATCTTTTTTTAAAATAGGCATAATCTTTTCCTTCTTTCTTTATATAAAAATTATGTAAACATAGTATTAAATCAATCAATAAAAATCTTAAAATTACCCAAACACTTAAATAACTTGAATACATAAATTTTAAAAATATAATAAAAAAATTTTTAGATTATTCATTTTATCCACGATATAGACACCAATATTTTCTAAAATTCTACAAAATCAGTTGACTTTTTAGTAAATAAAATGTATACTAGTTAATGCAATATGCAAAAATATACATATAATATATTTTTATTATATGTATTATTTGTATTTTTTAAGGGAGTGGAATTTTTATGAAAAAAACAAAGATCGTATGTACAATTGGTCCTGCTAGTGAAAAACCAGAAGTACTAGAAGAACTAATAAAATCAGGTATGAATGTTATGAGACTTAATTTCTCACATGGTGATCATGCCGAGCATCTAGCTAAAGTAAACACTTTAAGAGAGATTAATAAAAAACTTGGAACTAATGTAGCTTTTATGTTAGATACTAAAGGTCCTGAAATAAGAACTACTGATTTTGCTGATGGTGAAAAACATCAATTTAATAAAGGTGAAAAAATTACTTTAACAACAAGAGATATTAAAGGAGATGACAAAACGCTAGGTATAACTTATGCTGGTCTTCCAAATGACATCTCTGTGGGTTCACATATTTTAATTGATGATGGACTAATTGATGTTGTTGTTGATAGCATTAATGGTACTGAAATTGAATGTACTTTACAAAATAGTGGTCTTTTAAAAGGAAGAAGAGGTATAAATGTTCCAGGTGCAAAATTACAACTTGCAGCTATGACTGAAAAAGATAAAGCAGATTTAAAATTTGCAGTTGAAAATGATTTTGACTTTATTGCAGCTTCTTTCATTCGTAAACCACAAGATGTTATCGATATGAGAAACTACATCAATAGTGTTGGCGAAAATAGAATAAAAATTATTTCTAAAATAGAAAATCAAGAAGGTCTTGATAACTTTGATGAAATATTAAAAGTTACCGATGGTATTATGGTAGCTCGTGGAGATTTAGGCGTTGAAATTCCAGAGGAAGATGTACCTGCTGCTCAAAAAATGATGATTAAGAAAACTGTAGCTGCTGGTAAACCTGTTATAACAGCAACTCAAATGTTAGAATCAATGCAAAAAAATCCTAGACCAACTAGAGCTGAAGTTTCTGATGTTGCAAATGCTGTATATGATGGAACATCTGCAACAATGTTATCTGGTGAATCTGCGCAAGGTGATTACCCTATCGAAGCTGTTAAAACTATGAATAAAATTATAGAAGCTAGTGAAAAAAATATAAATTATTGGAAAAGATTTAAGAAAAAGAATATTGAAAAATTAACAACTTTTGAAAGAGCTGATTTAAGTGATTCTCTTGAATTTAAGAGACAAGCAAACTTCTCTGTATGTTGTTCTGCAATGTTCTCTAATGCAGATGCTATAATTGCAGTATCTGAACATGGAGTTACACCTGCACTTCTTTCAAGTTATAAACCAGAATGTCCAATATTTGTTATAACAGCAAATGAGAAAACTTATAGACAATTTGCTGTAGAATATGGTATTATTCCTATTCTTATTCCTGGTGTTTATGACTTTAATAAAATCTTAACACAAGGTATTGAAATGCTAAAGGAAAAGGGATATTTAAAAGTTAATGATACAGTTGTACTAAGTGGTGGCTTAAATACAGAATCTGGTGAATACTTATCTACTCAAGCAACTGGTGCAATAATGAAAATACAATAATAACGTCTAAGATAGGCTATTAGTAATAGCTTATCTTTTTATATATAATATTTTAATAAAAAACATATTAATTACTTGATTATTACTTCTTTTTATGTTAAAATATATTAGTAATTGATTACTTTAGCTAAAAAGGAGGGTTTTAAAATGGCAAAATGTGATATATGTGAAAAAGAAGTTAAATTTTCACTTCAAGTAAGTCACTCACACAGAAGAACTGCTAGAACATTTAAACCTAACGTTCAAAAAATAAGGGTAAATGACAATGGTACACCAAAAAAAATGAATGTATGTACTAAATGTTTAAAAAGTGGTAAAGTGCAAAGAGCAATATAAAAACAGGTTTTTAAGCCTGTTTTTTATATTGCTGTATAATTTCATCACATATTTTTAAATAAGGAGAAATACTTTCTTCATTATTTAAAAATATCTCATAAACTTTCGCTATATCTCCTAATTTTTTATATTTCATATAGCTTAATATCTTTAGTTTACATTTTTTTAGTTCATCCCTTGAAAGTCTTACATCTCTTTGATATAATTCTGAATCTGGTAATTTTATATACATTTTTATATCCCTTAATGAAAGACTTAAATATTTTACCATCCGTTCATATTGTTCTCTTTCATTGTACATCTGAACTCCTCCTAATTTTTTAATTAAAATCTTATATACTAAATTTGATATGTACTTATTCTAACATTAAAAAATTAGCAAGTCAATATTAACTTTTTTAATTATATATTAAACTTTAAATATTGTTTTTAAAATCATTCTCATAAATTTACCAGGTTGATATACTACAATCTTCATAATTTTCTACCTCCCCTTTAACAAATTTAACAAAATAGCCATGAAATACCAATTATTACTACTGCAATTGCTACTATTGCAATCCAGCCCCATATAGGAAGAATTACGCTAAGTCCTACTCCAAGGCCTAAAGCCAGTAAGAATAATCCAATTGTTTTTCTAAATGCTCCTTTAAACATACTTCCTCCTTTTTTGACAAATTATTAAAAATATTATAAAATATTTATTATATATTATGTTTTTCTTAGTTAGTTGGTGAAGATTATGAAAAAAGAAAATATAAAAACAAAAAAATATAATAAAGTAGAAAAAGAAACTATCATTAATATTATCAATATTTTAGATAATTATTACCCTGATGCAAAATGTAGTTTAGATTATATAGTCCCAATACAATTAGTAGTATCATTAATACTTGCTGCACAATGTACAGATGAAAGAGTAAATAAAATAACTCCTATTTTATTTAAAAAATACCCCACTGTATATGATTTAGCTAACGCACAAATCAGCGATATTGAAAAAATCATTAAACCTTGTGGTTTCTATAAAAATAAAGCTGTGAGCATTAGCGAAACTGCTAAAACAATAGTGAATAACTTTAATGGTATTGTTCCAAACACTATGAAAGAACTTTGTACTTTAAAAGGAATTGGTAGAAAATCGGCAAATATAATACTTCAAGAATGCTTTAATAATACTGTAGGAATTGCTGTCGATACTCATGTAACAAGGATCTCAAGAAAAATTGGCTTATCTAACTCAAATACTCCCGAAAAAATTGAAAAAGATTTAACAAGTATTATTGATAGAAAATATTGGAATAAAATAAATCATATATTTGTTTATCATGGTAGAGCCATATGTATTGCAAGACAACCTAAATGTAATATTTGTCCAATAAAGGATATTTGCAAGAAAAACCAATAACGACTAGCAAAGCTAGTCGTTATTTATACATTAAACGATATCATACTTCATAAAAATTCTACAATCCTCATCTTTACATACCCTAGTTCTCTCCATTTTGACAACTTGGCATTTATCATATATCTTTTTAAAATTTTTATTTTTAAACAAATCATAATCTAAGGAGTTGCCTTTTTCAAGAGTTCTAAGATATATAGTTTCATACCCCTTATCCTTTGCATATTGTATCGCAAAATCTAACAATTTATCAGAAACGTTAAACTTACGATATTTACTTAAAACTGCTAAGTCTGCAATATACAGTGATTTAGTGAATAAAACTAATGGTTGATTTTTTTCTGTTAATGTAATTACTCCAACACAACATGAATCTTTATAAATACCAAAGATTTTCCCATCTCTTTTCATAGATTCATATACATATTCTATTTCATTATCTGACCATTTCTCATTATACGGTACATACATAAAAGTTTTATACACATACTTGAAATCATCTATTGAAACGTTTTCACTTATTTTGAATTCGATGTTATAATGATCACACATTTGAATTCACCTCTTCTTTTACATTATATTCTAAGAATATCCTATCATCTGCCTCAACTTTACCATTCATACGCTGCATTTTCTTGTTCTCTGTTACACCAGATATAACTTTAAATCCATTTGCAATTACGATATTATAAGACATAGATTTATCAGGCTGCATTGTACGCATATATACTTTATCATACTTATTTATAGTTGCATAATCAAGCATATATTTAATTAGCGTCGTGGCAATCCCCTTTTTTCTATATTCCTCTAGAACTGCAACATCAGAGAAGTATAAAACTTTTAGTTTTTCATCATATATAATTGGATGTTCTAGTGGAATAATATCATAAAAAGATATAATTCCAACGCATTCTCCATCTATATAGTAACCAAAAACTTTACCTTTTTCTTTTGCTTTTTCAAACTCTATTTCCATTTCTTCATCAGGCCATAATTCGTTATATGGCCAATTCCGGAAAACAGAAAAGACCTTCTTAAACTCATTTTTACATTCTACTTCTTTAATTAAGAAACTGTCTTGAGTATACATATTAATGACCTCCTTAAATTTATTTTGGCTAATTATATATCAAAAAAATATATTTGTCAAGAAAA
>CALXJF010000029.1 GCA_944388575.1 uncultured Clostridia bacterium | reverse complement strand
CTTTTTTTTATCGAATTGTGTAATACTACATAATCTAATATTTTTTCTTTTAGAGATAATTCCTATTATATAAAAAAATAACTCTAATAGAACTTTATCATTCTATTAGAGTTATTTCTTATCAAGATACAGATACAATACTAAAGCCTAAAGAATTTATTAAATTTTCAATCTTTGTGTAATCTATATCTTTTTCATATTTAACTACAGCTTGTTTTTTTGCTAAATCCACATTGACATCTTTTACATTGTCTACTTCTTCTAATTCTCCTTTTACAGCCATAGCACATCCATTACAATGCATTCCTTCTATATTTAAAATTAATTCTTTCATTTTATCAACTCCTTTTTTCCAAATTATATTATATATTTACAATTATTTTTTGTCAATTTTCAAATATTATTTATATTTAATTATATTATAGTACAAAATATAATTAAATATAAAAGTAGAAAGGAATAAAGATATGTTATCTGAAATAATAAAAATAATTTTTTTATCAACTGGTTCTATTTTAGTATTATTCTTATTAACAAAACTAATGGGAAATAGAGAAATGGCACAACTTAGTATGTTTGATTATATCAATAGTATAACAATTGGATCAATAGCTGCAGAAATGGCAACTTCTTTAGAAGATAATTTTATACAACCATTAGTAGCAATGGTTGTATATGCAATATTAATCTCAATCACTGCTATAGTATCGAGTAAATCCATATCTTTTAGAAGATTTGTATCTGGTAAATCTCTAGTACTCTATGAAAACGGAGAATTATATAGAGATAATTTTAAAAAAGCTAGACTTGATTTATCAGAATTTTTAAGTCAATGTCGAACAAATGGATACTTTAATTTGTCTGATTTGCAATCTGTTATACTAGAATCTAACGGAAAACTTAGCTTTTTACCTCAAAGTTATAAAAGACCAGTTAATCCCGAAGATTTAAACTTATCACCAAATGCTGAAAAACCTCTTGTAAATGTGATACTTGATGGCAAATTACTATATAAAAATTTAAAATCAACAGGAAATAATAAAATTTGGCTTGAAAAAGAAATTAAAAATCAAGGAATTAAAGATATAAAAGACATTTTTTTAGCAACCTGTGATGTAGATAATAATCTAAGTATATACGTAAAAGTCCCTAAAAAAACAGCCCATAGTATATTTGAATGATTTATGTTGACAACTCCTTTTAATTATTATATAACTACGACAAAAATATATATCTATAATTTAATAATATGGAGATTTATAAAATGTTAAATTCACTTTTAAGTAATTTTTCTTCTAAAATAATTATTAAAAAGACAAATGGGCATTTATCATGGTCTAAAGCTATTAACGGATATGTGATAAAACTTATTGAAAAACAAATCGTATTTATATCACCAACACAAGCACAAATAACCATATTAAACGATAATTTTCAAAAAATCGGTGTATCTCATTTATTTCCAGATAATATTAACAAACTTGAGAATTCTGAATGTATAAAGAATAATGTATCTCTAAATGTTGTGTTACTTGGAAATGAAGTAATCGCTCTATGTGATGATAATGAAGAAAACTTCCTATTACTATCCAACATGTTAGAAGCACCTATTACCAAAGATAATTTTGGTGTTTACGTAAACAACCTTCTTTGTGAAAAAGCAAAAAGAATTCTTAATACTTTTTCTCATAATATAACTTTAATGGATAAATTTCTTGTTGATAATAGTTTTTTTATAGGAGATTTATCAATTAATGAATATGAAAGACTGAAATATTTAATTAATTTAATAAATGATTTTTTTAAAGGTTTAAAACAATAGGATATGACATTAACATTGTTTTAATTAGTTAACAAACCCATCTTTTTAGGTTTTGGGTTTGTTATTTTTTTCTATTCACTTAAATCAAAATTAGGTACATATTCTTCTTCGTGTTCTCCTAGTTCTTGTATATATCCATTATATAAATCCAATTCATACAAATAGTTTTCTACCTCTTTATACTCATCTTTATTTATTTTTCTGTTTAACTCTTCATAGTAAATAGATTTATTAGTAGGAAAATATTGTGCCATAACACTTATATATACATTATCATCAAAAGTTTCTTTTATCCATTTTAATACTAATTTAGTATTTTCAACATTATTTGGAAGTATTAAATGCCTTATAATAATTCCCTTTTTTATTATGCCATTTTTATCTAATTTAACATTTCCTACTTGATTATACATCTCTAAAATCACTTCTTTAGCGATTTTAGGATAGTCTTTTACATTTGAATATTTTATTCCTAATTCGTCTATCATATACTTAAAATCTGGTAAATACACATCAATATATCCATTTAACTTTTTTATAGTGTCTATATTTTCATAACCACTAGAATTATATATAATAGGTATTCTTAATCCCTTACCTCGAGCAATTTTTAAAGCTTTAATTATGCTATCAACATACACAGTAGGCGTAACTAAATTAATATTATTTGCACCTTTGTTTTGTTGAGATATAAAAATATCTGCTAAATGTTGAACACTTACTTCTTTTCCAAAATCTTCTTGGCTAATTTTATAATTTTGACAATAAATACATTTTAAATTACAGTTTGAAAAGAATACTGTCCCAGAACCATTTTTGCCACTTATACAAGGTTCTTCAAAATAATGCAAAGAAGCTAAAGCTATTTTAACTTTATCCGTTGCACGACACATTCCTTTAAATTTACTTCTATCTATATTACACCTATGTGGACACAAATTACATTTTATCATAACTAACTCCTCAATATAATTATACTATAAAAAGTCAAGAATTAAATTCTATTATAACATCATAAATATATTTATATTTTTCCTTTAAAATTGTTTTTATATTCTTAATTTCATAATCTAACTTTTTTAATGTATTATCTTCTTTTATATCCACTTTTAATATAATTAAATATTTACTTCCAACAGGAGTCGCAATTACTTCTGATAATTCTAAAAAAATACTAACATCTTTAAAGCCCATTTTAATATCATCTATTTGTTTACACCCTAAATTAGTATCAATTAAAACCAAATAAGAAGCAACAAAAAGCTTTAAACCAATATATAATATAAAAAGAGAGATGGCTAAACCAATAACATAATCAATAATATATATACTAAAATATCCACAAGTAACTCCAATCAAGGTACTCATAGTTAAAAACATATCGTTTCTATGGTCTTCCATACTTGCTTTTATTAATATATCTTTTGTTAATTTATACATTTTTCTAGTATACAAAAATAAAATAAATTTTATTATTATATTAATCATACATACAATAATTAGCCAAAAAGAAAACTCAATTTTTTGAGGAACAAATATATTATACAAAGAACTTTTAAACATTGTAAATGAAGCTATAATCATAGTTATAGATATAATAAAAGAAAAGATATATTCAGCTTTACCATGTCCATATGGATGAGTAAAATCATTTGGTATAGCTGATACTCTTGCTCCAATATAGGAAAGTATAGAAGAAATAGCATCTTCAATACTATGAAGTGCATCTGCAAGCATTGATTGGCTTTTTGATAAATACCCAACACTTAATTTAATAATAAGTAAAAAAGCATTAAATATAATTCCAATAATGCTAACTTTCTTAACTATATTTACTTTACACATGTTATACCACCTAATAAAATTAATATTTAATTATATTATATTAATTTTAAATAAATTGGTTATTATATTAAAAATATTTTAAATGTATAGGAAGTCAAAAACTGAGAAGCATAATTTACTTCTCAGTTTTTAATGTGGATTAATATGTATAACTACATCATATACGCACTCAAATTTAATTATAATATCCTCTTTTAATTTTCCACTAATTTTATGACACTCACTCAGTGTCTTTTTTCCATCCATAGAAATTTTAAGTATTATAATATGTCTATCTCCAACGGGTTTTGTTGCTATACTATCAACATGCAAAATCTCGGGGTATTTATTTATCATGGCTTTTATTTCTTCTTGCTCATTCTTATCTAATGTAGTATCAATCAATACTCTATATGATTCAAAAAATAATTTACAACCCACAAAACCAATCCAAATAGAAATAAGCGATCCAACTATTCCATCAATAAAATATATATTGAATAAACTAAAGCTTATTCCTATTAAAGTTCCTAAAGTAACAAACATATCATTTCTATGATCTTCCATACTTGCTTTTATTAATATACTATTATACTTTCTATATTGAGATCTTGTATATAAATATAAACAAAATTTTACTAATATAGTAATAACACATACAATAATAAGCCAAATAGAAAAATCTAATTTCTGGTTTAATATAATACTTTGAATAGAATTATTAAGCATAACTAACGCAGCTATTATCATAGATATACTTATAAGTTCTGAAAAAATATATTCAGCTTTACCATGTCCATATGGATGTTCTTCATCTTTAGGCTTAGAAGATACCTTTGCACCTATAAAAGACATAAGTGATGCAAAAATATCTCCAGCACTATTAATACTATCAGCAATCATAGCTTGACTTCTTGAAGTCAGTCCTACAACTAATTTTACGCATAAAAGTAAAAAATTAACCGTAATACCCAAAACTCCAACTTTTTTTATAGCATTATCTCGTTCTTTCATAAAATCCCTCAATTTATTTTTTACTTATTATCTAATTCTAATAATCTAGATTTTACTTTATTAATTAAATCATTATACTTAACAACTTTATCCTTTTCTGCTGTTATAAGCTTTTCTGGTGCTTTAGAAACAAATTTTTCATTTGCAAGCATCCCTTCTGCTCTTTTTAATTCATTAATATAAGTATCTAACTCCTTACTTAATTTAGCAATTTCTGATTCTTTATCAATAGCATTTGATAAATCAAGATAAATACTTACATTTTCTAAATGAATTACTAAGTCATCTTTATTAACTAATGATTTATCCTCTAAATATTTAATACTTTCAAGCGAAGCTAGTTTTAAGATATAACTTTGACACGTATAAAAAGTATTTTTTAAGCTCTCTTCTTCAAAATACATTTTAGCAGTTATCTTTTTAGAAGTAGGAATATTTTCTTGTGCACGTATATTTCTTATAGCCTTAATTGCTTGCATAGTTAAATCTACTTGTTTCATTTCAGTTTCAAAATCAAATTTATCATTATTAAAGGTTTCTAACATGATAGAATCTTTAGATTTTTTTAAATTTTGATATATCTCTTCTGTTATATATGGCATAAAAGGATGTAATAGCTTACAAGAAGATATTATTACATGATTTAAAGTCCATATTGCACTTATATAACTATCTACTTCCTTATCATATAATCTTGGCTTTACCATCTCAATATACCAATCACAAAAATCAAACCATATAAAATCATATATATTCTGTATTGCCATACCTATCTCATATTTTTCCATATTATCTTTTACTTGTTTTTCTAATTTTGTCAACTTTGTAAGTATCCATTTGTCTTCTGCTTGTAAATTGTCCACACTTTCAACAAATAAATCGTTGATATACATATTAACAAATCTTGCTGCATTCCATAATTTATTTGCAAAATTTCTTGCGGCTTCAACCTTTTCATCCATATATCTAATATCATTTCCTGCTGATATATTCTGAATTAAAGAAAATCTTAAAGCATCTGTTCCATACTTTTGTATTATCTCAATAGGATCTACTCCGTTTCCTAAGGATTTAGACATCTTCCTACCTTTAGAATCTCTTACTAAGCCATGTACATATACAGTGTCAAAAGGTATTTTTTTAGTATAATGCAGACCAGAAAAGATCATTTTACTTACCCAAAAAGTTATAATGTCATAACCTGTTACTAACATTGACGTAGGATAAAAATAGTTATAATCCTCTGTATTTTCAGGCCAACCTAAAGTTGAAAAAGGCCACAGTGCTGAACTAAACCAAGTATCTAAAGTATCTTCATCTTGAGTTAAATTTCCACCGCAAGAACATTTATCTATATGAGTCTTTGAAACAATAGTTTCTCCACATTTATCACAATAATATGCTGGTATTCTATGTCCCCACCACAATTGTCTAGAAATACACCAATCTTGTATATTTTCCATCCAATTAAAATATGTTTTTTCAAATCTTTTTGGTACAAATTTTATTTCTCCATTTTTTACCGCCTCAATTGCTGGTTTAACTAAAGATTTCATTTTTACAAACCATTGGTTAGAAATATATGGTTCAATAGTTGTATGACAACGATAACAAGAACCTACATTATGAGTATATGGCTCTTCACGTATTAAATATTCTTGTTCTTTTAAATCATTAACAATTTGCTTTCTTGCTTTTTCACGAGTTAAACCTTCATACTTCAGAGCTTTTTCATTCATAGTAGCATCTTCATTCATTATATTAATTACTTCTAACTTATGTCTTAATCCAACTTCATAATCATTTGGATCATGTGCTGGTGTTATTTTAACTACTCCTGTACCAAATTCCATATCAACATAATGATCCGCTACTACAGGTATATACTTTTCAGCTAAAGGTAAAAAAACTCTTTTACCTATTAAATGCTTATATCTTTCATCATTTGGATTAACTGCTACTGCACTATCACCAAGCATAGTCTCAGGTCTTGTTGTAGCTACTACAACATACTCCTCACTTCCTTCTACTGGATATTTTATATACCATAAAAAAGAAGCCTGCTCATTATATTCTACTTCTGTCTCTGAAATAGATGTCTTACAGTTTGGACACCAGTTTACAATCCTCTCTCCTTTATATATTAAACCTTCATTATATAACTTTTCAAAAACTTCTAAAACAGCTTTTGAACAACCTTCGTCCATTGTAAAACGTTCTTTTTCCCAGTCACAAGAACATCCAAGTTTTCTTAATTGATGCGTTATTTCTCCACCATATTGTTCCTTCCACTTCCATGCTTCTTTTAAAAATTCTTCTCTTCCCAGGTCATGTTTAGATTTACCTTCTTTTTTCAATTTTTCAACTACTTTTACTTCAGTTGCTATACTTGCATGATCTGTACCAGGTACCCATAAAGTTGGATCTCCTTTTAATCTATGATAACGTATAAAAATATCTTGAATTGTGTTATCTAATGCATGACCTATATGTAATTTTGCAGTTACATTTGGAGGAGGCATAGATATAACAAAAGGCTTTTTGTTTTTATCTATTTTAGCTTTAAAATATCCTTTTTCTTCCCAATTTTTATATATCTCTTCTTCTTTTTCACTAAAATTAAAATTATTCTCCATTAAAACCCTTCCTTTCTTAACGTAAATAATATATTAACACTAGAAAAAATGCACAAAGTACTGCTCCCAACCATTTAATAATACTTACTTTTAAATTCTCATTGCTTGCATCCATTTTACTTCTTACAAAAAATCTAGCATTAAATATTAATAATACTGAAATTAACAAAAAAACAAGACATACTAAAATTTCTACTTCTTTTAACATACTACCACCACTTCTACATATATGAATTTTTGTTTTTTAAAAACAGCCACTCCTCCTTAAAAGTTTAAGGACGAATGACTGTAATTCGCGATACCACCTTAATTCATATGTATAACTACATATGCACTTAATTTACAAATAACCGATTGCAAACGGAGTATACCTACTTTAAGTATTTTTCAGCATACCAGCTCCAAAGCTACCTTCAAATATGTTTACTTAAGAAATCTTACAGCCTATGAATTTCTCTCTCTAAAAGCAACCTATATTTTACTCCTCTTCTTCAACGCATTTATATTAAACTAAAATAAGTATAACATAGTTATTTTTAAAATTCAAGTGCTAAAATATACAAAAATAGTAAAAGTGACTTAAGAAGCCACTTTTACTATTTCAAGTTTATCTGTATTAACCCTGCAGTGATTAACACATTCAGGGTCATTTTTTAACCTATTCAATAGGAATGGTGGAACCTCTCCACTCTCTTTAGGTAATAGTAATCCATGTATAAGTCCCTGCTTTCTAGCACATTTAATCCCCTCAAGAACAGGTTCAAATCTAAACCTATCCTTTTCAACGTATATCCTACCTATAAGAATGTCTCCCCATAATAATAAATACTTTAAAATATACATATATTATCACTCCTTTAAAAATTATTTTAAATTTGTTATATTCTTTTTATCTATATAATTATAGCACATATTCTAGATTATGTCAAATTAATTCATTGTTCTATTCTTATTTTAAATTTATCTGTTACACACTCACAATTAGTCTTATTAATATAATTTATTATATTTTCACCCTCATCATTACTTACTTTATCAAGATACTTATCTCTAATATTCTTTTCAGGTATTCTTTCTAAAATAAATTTTGGCATTCTCTTAGAAACTAAATTTATGTTTGCTATACTTACCATTGGCATCCCTTGCTCAATTGCTTGTGTTGTATTTTCAGGTAAAATAACAGAATAATATTTTTTTTCTTTTCTTATTATTTCTATAATATCTATTTTATCCCAAGATATGATTATTTTCATCATTTGTAATATCCTCTCTTTCTTCTTCAATATCGTCTAAAACTAATTCTTCTCGTATTAGTTCTTTTCTTGAATTAAACGCCGCTTCAACAAACTGACTTAACTCATCTGGTAATTTTGTACCAATTCTATGCTCAACAGCCTCTATAGCCTTAGTAATATTTAATTTTTTATCGCATTTTTTTATAAAGTCCCTCTGTTCTTCTCCAAATTCAGACAAATTAAATATTGTTGTTTGCCAATCTTCCTTTTCACTTATATCCACATCTGAATTAGCTAGCATATCACTAAGTAATTTATTTATACTACTATCATTACCTATAAACTCTTCGTCATCATATGTATAATATATTCTCTGACTTTCAAGTTCTGCATAATTAATCAATTTCAATCTATTATTCAGTAACATTTGTATCTTTTCTTGAGATGAATCTAACATTAGTGAACACTCATTATCAAACATTGGAGCAAGTCTAACCCTTTTACCATCATATAACACGCCACAATTTTCTGCATGTCTATCTGTAGACATTGCATATACATCAAAAATAGCCATATTAGCAAAGTCATTACATAAGCGAACATAATCTTCTTTGCTAAAATCACCATACTCTCTATAAAAGGTTTTAAAAGAATTAATTGCATCTTCAACGTGTATGTTTTGATCATCACCAATATCATGTTTTCTATCACTACATTCTAATAAATCCTTAAGTAAAACTAAGCTTTCACCCTCTCTTGCAACATTTTGAGATAAAACCCCATTTTTTCCATTATATTTTACTAAATCATAATGAGCACAAGGAATATCTACCTGTTTAGCTAATTCTTCAAAAATAAGTTCTGCATATGTAGTATATAATACCCCTTCATCTTGAAGATTCTCTGTCCTAATTAAAACATCACCATCTTCCATTTTAAACCAGTCTTTCTCTTTATTAGATGCTCCTCTAGTTTCAGGCATTTTTTGAATTCTATATTCTTTTTCCACTTCATCAATATTGATGCGTCCATCATCTGTTCTATATTCTTCTAATTTTTCTAACTTCATATAATCACCATATTATAACTATATCATATAAAAGTAAGATTGTGAATAGCTATATTAAATATCCATATAATTTTTATAATATCATTAACAATATATCATAAAATAAGAGTAAAACATAATATTTTACCCTATACTTTAATGTCTGATTATACTAAGTTGTAACAAAATTTATATATATTTTTTACATACTTCGTATGCTATATTATTATTAAAATCGATTTTTCCTATAAAAAAATAAGATTTATGATTATAATCTTTCACAAATCTTATTTTTTATGGACAATTTTTGTAGCCCTTTTCATCATTAATATTTAATCTTGTTCAGGTGCTCCGTACTGGACAAATTGCTTGACAAGCGCCGCACTCAATGCATTTTTCAGGATCAATTATATATCTTTCTTCTCCTTGAGAAATCGCACCTACTGGACACTCCATTTCGCATGCACCACATGAAATACATTTATCAGTTATTTTATATGACACAACGCTCACCCCCTTAAAATAAATTATATTAACTTTTATTTATTATTATCCCATGTTACTTGATTAACATCATAAGTTTCAAAATATTCATCTTCTCTCGTATCTCCAAACTTAACTTTAACTTTTAGCCCTATAATATCAATACTAACAACTTTTCCTTTTAAATCCTGATCCTTTATTTGAACAAGTGATCCAACCTTAGGCAACTTTTCTAAGTTTTCTTTGTATGCTTCTTCTTCATATTTAAGACAACACATAAGCTTTCCACAAGCTCCTGATAATTTAGACATATTTATTTGCAAACCCTGTTCTTTTGCCATCTTTATCGTAACTGGATCAAAATTTTGTAAAAAAGTTCTACAGCAAACTTCTTTGCCACACATTCCTAAAGTCGCAAATTCTTTAACTTCATCTCTTGGACCTATCTGCCTTAATTCAATCCTTACTTTATACTTAGATGCAAGTAACTTCACTAATTCTCTAAAGTCTACTCTTTCTTCTGAAACAAAGTAAATTGTAAGTTTTGAAAGATCAAAAGTATATTCTGCAGATAAAATTTTCATATTCAAGTTTTCTTTCTTTACTTCTTTTCTACAAAAATCTAAAGCTTCTTTAGCTTTATTTTCATTTTCTTTTTGTTGTTCTAAATCTTTTTTCGTAGCAGGCTTTATAATTTTATTTACCTCTATATTTGGATTTAACTCTTCTTTTTTAAAAATTTTAACTACTCTTCCTATTTCTTGTCCTCTATCTGTCTTTGCAATTATATTATCTCCCAATTTAAATTTATATTTTAGTGGATCATAATAGCAGAGTTTACCAGTTTTCTTAAATCTAACTCCTATTACTAATTCTTCCATTATTTAATCTCCTTAAGTTAAATATGATCTATTATTTTTAAGATCATATTATCTATAACTATATCATAATTTCCGTTGTTTTTCAATCGATTTCTGGCTTTTTCAACAAATTTAACACAGAAATATTTTCCATTTAAATATAGCATATATTCTAAATATTCTAAGTTTATTAAATTATTAAAATTAATATTAGAAGTACACAATAAAGATTCAATGTCATTTTTACCTACAAGTTTATCATATAATAATTCTACTTCCTTTAATTCTTCTAATTTACTTTCCTCTATAAGATTAACAGCTAAGCCAATTGATCCATTTAAAAAATCTATTATACTATCACTTAAACTTATATTCAATCTTTTATGCAAATATCTTTTTAACTTATCACTTGAAATCCCATCAAAATTTATTGTATTAACTCTTGATAAAATTGTAGTAAGCAAATTGTTTACATTTTGAGCAATTAAAATAATGACAATATATTTGGGTGGTTCCTCTAAAGTCTTTAACAAAGCATTTTGGGCAGCAATATTTATACTTTCAGCATCATCAATAATATATACTTTTTTTTGAGAAGAGGCAGGTGCTATATATACGTCATCAATTATTTCCTTTCTTATCTGTTCGATAACCAAATCTCTTTTTTCTTCATTCTTACATATATACTTAAAATCTGGGCAACTAGCTAAATTATCTATATTAAGTATCCCTTTTGCAAATTCAAATGCAACTGTACATTTTCCGATACCTTTTTTCCCACTAAAAAGATATGCATGAGAAATACTTTTTGTTTTTAATGACCCTTTTAACATTTCAATTTGTTCTTCATGTCCTATTATTTCTTCAAACATATCTTTCACCTATAACTTACCTAATCTATTTAATGGCCAAACTCTACATAGTACATATCCATTTACTTTAGATATTGGAATACAGCCAAAATATCTTGAATCTTTGCTTTCTAATCTATTGTCACCCATAACAAAAATAGAATCTTCTTCAACTACAACATCAATATATCCACCAACCTGATTTGTGTATCCATCTTTTAGATAACTTTCTTCTAATTTTTCACCATTCCTATATACATATCCATCGTCTGAAATTACAATATGATCTCCTGGAAGTCCTATAACTCTTTTTATATAACTTACCTTTCCTATTCCTATAAAATTATACATAAATGAATCGATTCCAGTATATTCTTCATAATTGGCTACAACATCATCACTACTAATATTATCTTCTAAAGGTGCTTCAAAAGTTATTATATCTCCATAATTTAAATCCTTTTTAAAAATTGTTGGTCTTTGGATTAATAATCTTTCACCTTCTTTTGCAGTAGGCAACATTGAAACTTGTTTTACTCCAGAAATTGTTCCTATAAAGTAATTAAGTAATAAATATAATATATAAGCAATTATAAAACAAATAATCCATTCTGCAATTTCTTTTAAAACTTTTTTTAATTTACTATCTTTCTTTTTTTCTTTATTTACTTCAACAAAATCGTCCTGTCTTTCCTCTTCCATATATAATCAATTGCTTTTTAAGCAATACCCTCCTTTTTTGTTTTAAATTTTATCATAAATTATATAAAAAAACAATAGTTAACTAATCAAGTACATATAAATCACTCATACAACATTTGATTTTTACATAATAGTGTGATATAATGCTTAAAAAATTTTAATCTAAATTAAATTTAAGGAGGATATTAATATGTATTCTATAAATGATAGTTATTGTTCATCTTACGTTCATAAAGCATTAACTCTTGGCTTTATAGGTATTAAATTAAAAAAACTTAATGTAATTAGCAAAGTTCAATTAGCCGATATGTTACTATCTGCCGCTATAAAAGGTGTACCTTTTACTCTATATGACATAGATGGTACATATCTAATTTCAGATCTAATAAACATTGCAACTGATTATTTATATGAAACAATAGAATAATTTTTTTATCCTAATGGTAAATTAGATCTGAATATAATGAATAATATAGTTGGTAAATCGGAAAAAGATGTGTTTTTTTACTTTTTAGAAAATGCAATAGATTATGAGTATCTAAATAATAGGGAGAATATTTATAATTATAGTGATGATGAAATAACTCCCCTGGAAATTTATTATAGTCTTACTAGTGGAAAAGATTTACATCCTCATTCTTTTCATACTATACAAGATGTATTATCTGAAAAAGACATAGGATTTAAACATTGTAAACTTATTGAAAAAGTAGTAAAAGATTACAAAAAACATTGTAATTGATATTTATAATAATATACATTATATAGTAAATAATCAGAAGAATTTATATATTTCTTCTGATTATTTACTATATATTAATGTATTCTAGCTCCATTTTCTAAATCACCTGCATTATTATCAAGTGTTAATAATTTTACTACATCAAAATCACCAGCAGCAAGTAACATACCATTAGACATTATACCTCTTAACTTAGCAGGTTTTAAATTAGTTACAACAACAATTTGTTTATTTAATAATTCATCTTCTTTATAATATGGTACAAGACCTGATACTATTGTTCTTAATTCTTTTTCACCAACATCTACAGATAATTTATATAATTTATCTGCTTTTTCAACTCTTGCTACCTCTTTAATTTGTCCAACTTTAAGTTCTACTTTGTCTAACTCATCAATTGTAATATATCCTTTTTCTTGTACTTGTTCGATTTTTGTGTCTTGTATATTTTCCTTTTTTATTTCAACATTATTTTCTTCTTGCATATCAAAAATCCCTTCTTTATACTCTATTCTTGGAAATAAATTTTCTCCTTTTCTTACCTTAGTTCCATTTTCTATAAGACCAAATTCCTTTGAACTTTCCCATGTAGTTAATTCTTTATCTACACTGATATAATCAAAAATTTTATTTGGCGTTTCAACTAAATAAGGCTGTAAAGAAATGGCAACTATTCTTATTGTTTCTATTAAATTATACAATACAGTATTTAATCTTTCTCTCTTGTTTTCCTTTGCAAGTATCCAAGGCATAGCTAAATCAATATATTTATTTGCTTTTGAAATCACTTTCCAAATCTCACTTATTGCATCATTTACTTTTAAGTTATCCATAAGTTCTTCAACCTTTGGAATCATACTTTTTACAACATTTTTTAAATCTTCATCAATATTTTCTGTAACTTCATCATTTTGAACTATACCATTATTATATTTTTCAACCATTGCAGTTACACGACTAACGAGATTTCCCAAATCATTTGATAAATCAGAGTTTGATTTTTCTACAAATAATTCCTCAGAGAAATTTCCATCTTGGCCGAGTACCACTTCATGCAACAAAAAGTATCTAAGAGCATCTACCGATGTAGCATTTATATATACCCTTGGATCTTTGTAATTACCAAATGATTTAGATATTTTATTACCATCAACTACTAACCAACCATGTCCAAATACTTTTTTTGGTAATGGTAACTCAAGTGCCATTAACAACGCTGGCCAAATCATAGCATGAAATCTAAAAATTTCCTTACCCACTAAATGAACGTCTGCTGGCCAAAATCTTTCCATTTTACTGTCATCATCACTTAAATAGCCAAGTCCAGATATATAATTTGTTAATGCATCAATCCATACATATACAGTATGTTTTGAATCAAAAGGCACTTTAATTCCCCAATCTATAGTAGTTCTTGATACACATACATCTTCCAAACCCGACTTAAAAAAACTATTAATAAGTTCATTTTTTCTTGAGATAGGTTCTAAAAAATCCAAATTTTCATCATAAAACTTTAATAATTTATCTTGATACTTTGATAGCTTAAAGAAATAACTCTCTTCTTTTACAAGTTCAACATCACGACCACAATCTGGACATTTTCCATTTACAAGTTGACTTTCTGTCCAAAATGACTCACAAGGTGTACAATACAATCCCTCATATTCAGCTTTATATATATCTCCCGAATTATATAGTTTTTGAAATATTTTTTGAACACATTTTACATGTTCCTCATCTGTAGTCCTTATATATTTGTCATAAGAAATATTTAAATCTTTCCATAAAGCTTTTGTATCTTTTACAATTTCATCAACATATTGTTTAGGAGTTTTATTTGATTCTTTAGCTTTCTTTTCTATTTTTTGTCCATGTTCATCTGTACCTGTCATAAAAAAAACATCATAACCTCTTAATCGTTTGTATCTAGCTATACTATCTGCAACAACAGTACAATAACAATGTCCTACATGAAATTTACCACTAGGATAATATATAGGAGTAGTGATATAGTATTTTTTATCCATCATATTACCTCCTTAATAAACACCTACAACAGCTGTAGCAACAGCTGTTTCATTAATATGTGATATACTTATATCTATTTGTATATTATCTCTTTTAACCAAATTTTCTATTTCTTTTTTTAAAAAAATAACTTTTGGTCTTCTATTAAGTTCTTTAACATTCTCTATCTCTACATCTAAAAAGTCCATAGTTATCTTATTCTCTATTAAAAGTTTAGACATAGCCTTATATATAGCCTCTTTAGCTGCAAATCTACCTGCATATCTTTGAAATTTAATATCTGATTTTACACTATCAATATCCTCTATTTCATTATGAGTATATATATTTTCTTTAAATCCTTTTGTGTTTATAATTGCATCTTTTATTCTCTCAACTTCTATTATATCTATGCCACAAAACATACTACGTCCTCCTTAAATTTATGCCACTATATACTATTATCTACCCTATTTTCAATTTTATGCTTAATCCACCTACTAATCAAATATGCTGGATAACTTGCAATAGCAACAACCATCATTGCAAATATAACTGGTGCTAGCCAGTGCTCCCTGAAATTAAAGATATTTGTAAGTAAAGATGTACCAGAAAAAGCAATATTAACAATATATGTTAACATTAAAACCAAATTAAATCTTTCCTGACCACTTGATCTAACAAAGTCGTAATATTCCAAATATTCCTTATGTACCTCATCAAATAATTCTTTTAATTTAAAAGCTTTCATCCAATTTTCCCAAATATCCATTCCATGCTCTGAGTTTGTTATTTGACTAAACCAACTAAAATGAGTAAATTTAGTAAATTTATTTGTCAAATTTCTTGCCATTGATTTATCTTTTTTTGCTAAATCCTGTGAAAAATTAATAAGCATTATTCTTTGATAAAAAGCTAGTAATAACATATATAAATATTTTTTTTCATAATTATATGGCATTCTTGTTATATTGTATTTTTCCTTATCAGAAACCAGTACTACTCCACTTTCCTTGGAAAAGCCAAACATTGAATACTGCCATCTTGAATACATACTTTCTTCTAATCTCTTACAATTTTTATTGAATATAGCACTACTTTTGCTACTCATTACATATTGAAATTTTAAAAAATCATTTTTCATTTTATCAAAATCTTTTTCTGTCTTCCAATCATCTACACATGCATAAGAGTATGTAAACATTTTATCATAATAAATTCTTTCTATATCTTTAGTTTCATAACCAGATATAATTGATTGTATAAAAATAGCAATATTTTCAATTTTATCTATATTCTTAGCTTTAATTTTTGCCATTTTACTTAAATTTCCTATTCCTCTAGGAGTAAGTGTTCTAAATGTATGATTAAAATCTAATAATTTATTAAAATCTATAAATTCTTCTGGTTCTTCAATTTCAGTTTTTATATCAAGAAAACAAATTCCTCCTTTAAAAACAATTAATTGTATACTTGAAATATCAAAATTAATTGTACCAAACTGCCTTCCTGATGATAAACTTCCCGTTTTTATATTTGCAAGTTGATATTCAAAAGTTACACAAGACAATTTTGAAATATTAAATACTTTTTTATTTATACTCATTGTTTTAAATTGTTTCTCATACTGACTAGTCCAAAATAATGTTGGAAACAAGAATCTTTTCATATATGGTAAAAAGAAATCATAAGATTCCTTATCTGTTTCATAATTATGAATACATAATGTCCAATCCCTATCTTGTGAAATTATCGAATTTAAAAAAGAATAATAATTTTTATCTTCCACAACAAAAGGATAAATAAAATGAGTATACTGATATTTAACATTTAATGACATATATATCACCTCTTAAGTACTATATATTTTACAATAAATGAATAAAAAGAGCAAGAGTTTTAGCTCTTACCAATATATTTATATTAATATTTAATTATTATACAATAATTTATACCTTGATGTCAAGTCATTATGTAGTTTCAAACACTGCTTTTACATGCTTTTGTTTATAAGCTATTAATAATAATTTTTTAATATGAATTATTTTTTTATACTTGAAAAATAATTGAACATATAGTATTATAGTTTAGGAGGTATAATCCTGAATTTGACAGTTGTAAAAGAGTAAAAGACTGATAACCCTTGATATTAAAAGGTTTCAGTCTTTAATA
>CALXJF010000028.1 GCA_944388575.1 uncultured Clostridia bacterium | reverse complement strand
AAAAAAGCCTAACAATTTGAGTTAGACTTTTAATTTGTCCCCCCCGAAGGGATGTAACTTTAGTTACTTTTCTTGTGTTATGAAAGTGTGAAAAAAACCTCATTTTCTTGACAAAACGATCAACTCATAGTAAAATATACTAGTACAATTGTAGTTTAAAAGGATGTTAGGAAATGGGAAGATTAAAAAAAAGTAGATGGTTAGATCTAAGTATTTTTTCAGTGCAAATAACGTATTTAGCTATAGTAATAGTTGTAGCTGTTGCAGTAGCTATTATCAAACCTATAACATTATACATAGATTTAATTATTATACTTGTAACAGCTTTATTTTGTATATATTCTTGTATAAAGGAAATAAAAAGTAGAAGATATAGAATTAATGAACTTTCTAAAAGTGTGGATATAGTGTTAAAGGATAGTTTAAATTTTATAGATATACCGATGGTAATGCTTACTTCACCTACTCAAATTATTTGGCAGAATAATAAAGCGCAACATATAATACCAAAAGAATTTATACATGATGTAGCTTTAAAATTTGAAAAACAAAAAGTAAAAGATACAGTAATTGCGGCTACAGATATAGGTAATGGAGAATTTTATAGTGCAATAGGAAATCATATTCGTTTTTCTAATTTTGATTGTTTATTAATATCTTTTTTAAATAAAACTGACGAATATATTTTAAGAGATACATTAGAAAATTCAAGAATTGCTGTTGGAATTATATTTATAGACAACTATGAGGAAACAATGCAGGGGTTAGATGATATACAAAAAGCAGAAATATCATCTAAAATAGCTAAAGAACTAAGAGATTTTGTAGTTGACAATCATGGTGTTATGACGAAAATAGATAAAGATAGATTTGTTATATTTATAGAAAAACAATATATAGATGAAATGGAAAATAATTCATTTAGTATATTAGAAAAAGTAAAAACTATTTCAGATGCTACAAAATTACCTATTACTATATCAATAGGTTTATCGTATTCTGAGAATACTTTAGATGAAAGATATAATGCTAGTTCTTCAGCACTTGATATTGCACTTGGTAGAGGTGGAGATCAAGCAGTAGTAAAGAAAGATAAAAAGTTTGATTTTTATGGTGGCTCAAATATAGGGTTAGAAAAAACAAGTAGAGTACGTGCTAGAACTATTGCTCAAGCTTTAAAAGAAGTAATGCAAAAATCAGACAAAGTATATATAATGGGACACAAAAATAGTGATATAGACTGTGTGGGTGCTGCTATTGGTGTGTATAAAATAGCTAGACTATTAAATAAACCGGTACATATTGTTATTGATTCAAAATGCAATAGTAGTACAAAATTAGTAATTGATAAAGTGAAAACACAAGAAGATTATTCAGATGTATTTATATCTCAAAATGATTTAAAAAAGCAAGATACAACTAATGCAATTTTAGTAGTAGTAGATACACATAAAAGATCATATTTAGCTTATCCTGATTTTATAGATGAGTTTGAAAAGGTGGTTGTAATAGATCATCATAGACGTGGTCCAGAATTTATTGAGGATGCACTTCTTACATATCATGAAATATATGCATCATCTACATGTGAATTGGTTACAGAATTATTAATATATTTAGAAGATATAAAACTAACATCTGTTGAAGCAGAATGTTTGTATGCAGGTATTGTTGTTGATACTAAAAATTTTATGTTTAAAACTGGCGTTAGAACTTTTGAAGTCGCAGCATATTTAAAAAGATATGGTATAGATCTTGCAGAAGTAAAACAATTATTTCAAAGTGATTTTGAAACATACATAGCAAGAGTTAATATTGTAAAAGAAGCTGAAATAATAAAGGGAAAAATTGCAGTATCTACTTGTGAAGAAGAATACAATGATATGCCTATAATAGCGGCTCAAGCTGCAGATGAGCTTTTATCTATTTCGGGAATTCTTGCATCATTTGTACTTTGTAAAGTTGATAATGTAGTAATGATATCCGGACGTTCTATGGGAGATATTAATGTTCAAGCAATTCTTGAGACTATTGGTGGAGGTGGTCATTTAACTTTTGCTGGAGCTCAGATTGCTGGAGTGTCTGTAGAAGAAGCTAAACAGAAGTTACTTGATAGTATAAATGAATATTATGGAAATGAATAAGAGGTAAATTATGAGAAGTGGTGTAATTAGATTTTTTATTTTTTTAATAATTATAATAGTTATAATATTTATAGTTAATTTATTGTATAAAAATAATGTTTTTAATTTTAGTAATTTAGAGTTATTTGAACCAGATAATATTAACACTTTTAGAATTGATGTAGAACAGGTTTCTGATAATTATGATGAATTATATTATAATGTAGATTTAGAAAAGGGTGAGTTTAAATATTATCGTAATAGTGGAATGATAGATAATAATATAGAACTTATTAATTATATGAAATTAACTGAACAAGAAATAACGAGGTTAAAAGATTTAATTAATAATGCTTCTCAAGAGCTACCTCAAGGAACAGTAAATTATTATAAAATAAGTAACAATAAATATATATACACTTTAGATATGATGACTGAATTAGAAAATATATTGGGAAAGTAGGAGGCAGATAGTAATGAAGGTAGTATTAAATCAAGATATTAAGGGACTAGGAAAAAAGCTTCAAGTTGTAGAAGTAAGTGAAGGATATGCAAGAAATTTTCTTCTTCCTAAAAAATTAGCTAATATTGCAGATAATAAAAGTTTGAATGAAGCCAAAACTAAAAAACAAGCAATAGCTTTTAAGAAGGATGTAGAACTTGAAGAAGCAAATAAGAATAAAGAAAAGATTGAAAAAATATATATTGAATTTAGAGAGAAACAAGGTGCTGGTGGTAAATTATTTGGTAGTGTTACTGAAAAAGAGATTGCATTAAGATTAAAAGAAAAAGTAGGTATAGATGTAAATAAAAAGAAAATATCTTTGAAAGAGCCAATAAAACAACTTGGAAATTATGTTGCAGAAATTAAATTATATGAAGGAGTAATAGCAAAATTAAAAATAGTTGTAGTTGGAGTGTAGGTGTTTATTTGTGGAAAATGAAATTTTAAATAAAGTACAACCAAACGATACATTAGCAGAACAGGCTGTTCTTGGTTCAATG
Organism: uncultured Clostridia bacterium; assembly: GCA_944388575.1. Classification (GTDB taxonomy): domain Bacteria; phylum Bacillota; class Clostridia; order TANB77; family CAG-465; genus CAG-465. Next base: position 14,459 of record CALXJF010000028.1, on the reverse strand, counting down.
TTGGTTGACAAAGACGCTGTAATATCTGCTGTAGAATTGCTAAAGCCAGAAGATTTTTATAGAGAAGATAACAAGGAAATATATTCTGCTATGTTTGAATTATATGGACTTGGTAAACATATAGATATGATTACATTAAAAGAACAATTAAAGTTAAGGGGTACACTTGAAAAAGTGGGAGGAACGCAATATATAGCTACTCTTATTGATAATGTGCCAACTACTTCTAATGTTGAAAGTTATGTAAAAATAATAGAAGAAAAATCTGTAATTAGACAGTTGATAAAAACTGCCCAAGATATATTAAAAATGGGATATGCTCAAACTGAGGAAGTAGATACAATAATTGAACAAACTGAAAAGAAAGTTTTCGATGTATTACAAAATAGAAATTCCAAAAATTATTCTAGTATAAAAGAAATACTTATAACAGCTTTTGATAATATAGAAAATATGTATCAAAATAAAAATAAAATATCTGGAATTGAGAGTGGTTTTATTGATTTAGATGCAAAAATATCAGGCTTAAATTCTTCAGACCTTATAATACTTGCTGCTAGGCCTGCTATGGGAAAATCAGCTTTTGTACTTAATATAGCAAGTTATGTAGCTATGCATCAAAAAGTTCCAGTCATGATATTTAGTTTAGAAATGTCAAAAGAACAAATGGTAAATAGAATACTTGCAAGTGAAAGTGAAGTTGATAGTATGAAGCTTAGAAATGCTGATTTGACTTCAGAAGATTGGCTAAAACTAGGAGCTGCAAGTGGCAAATTGTCTGAAATACCATTATATATTGATGATACACCTGGACTTTCTTCAAGTGAACTTAGAGCTAAATGTAGAAAAGCTAAACTTGAAAAAGGAATTGGACTTGTAATTATTGATTATTTACAATTGATGGAGTCTAAAACCAAAAGTGCTTCAAGGCAACAAGAGATTTCTGAAATTAGCCGTTCTTTAAAGATTTTAGCTAAAGAATTAAAAGTTCCAGTTATAGCACTTTCTCAGCTTAGTCGTGCAACTGAATCTCGTACAGATCATAGGCCTATGCTTAGTGATTTGAGAGAATCTGGAGCTATCGAGCAAGATGCTGATATTGTTATGTTTATACATAGAGAAGACTATTATGATCCAGAAACAGAAAAAAAGAATGTAGCAGAAGTAATAATAGCCAAAAATAGAAGTGGTTCCACTGGTACAGTTGAACTTGCTTGGCTTGGTCAATATACTAAGTTTGCAAATTTATATAGGGGATCTTAAAATATGGTAAGAAAAGATGAAGATATCGTTTGTAAAATAAGAAATAAAGTAAAAGACGTTGTAATAAAAAATAGATTAATAAATAATAATGAAAAATTTATTTTAGCGGTTTCTGGTGGCCCAGACTCAATGTGTTTATTTGATATATTTAATTTTTTAAAAGAAAAACTAAAACATGAATTTAATATTAATTTTTCTTTTTGTGTTGCTCATGTTAATCATATGATTAGAGAAGAATCTAAGAAAGAAAAGATTTATGTGGAAAATATGTGTAATAAATTAAATATACCATTTTATTATAGGGAAGTAGATGTACCAAATATTTCAAAGAAATTACATATGTCTGAGGAAACTTGTGGAAGAAAACTTAGATATGATTTTCTATATGAGATAAAAAATAAAATTAATGCTGATAAAATTGTAATAGCACATAATATGGACGATAATGTTGAAACAATTATTTTAAATATTATTAGAGGATGTGGTCTGAAAGGTTTGACGGGAATGAATTATGAGTATAAAAGCATTATAAGACCACTTTTAGATATTGAAAAAAAAGAAATTTTAGAGTATAATATAATGCAAGATTTAAAACCTTGTTTTGATAAAACAAATGAATTAGATATTTATGCTAGAAACAAAATAAGATTAAATTTAATACCTATTTTAAAAAATGAATATAATTCAAATATAATGGAAAGTATAATAAGGATGAAACATATATTAGAATTAGATGAAGATTTTTTAAATAATTATACTGAAAAAATAGTAAATAATAGTATTATTGATAATAATAATATTGTTAAGTTTGATTTTTCTGTAATATTAAATGAACATGAAAGTATAAAAAGAAGATGTATTAGAAAGATTGTAGAGATAAAAGTCGGCTCGATTGATGGTGTTGAGAATATACATATACTTGATATATTAAATTTGTTAACAAATAATATTACTAGAAAAAAATATATTTTGGGTAACAAATTTACAATTGAAATTGTAAAAAAGAATATAGCCATTATATATTAAATCTTAGGGAGGAATTATGAAGAAAAAAGGAATAATAGGAACATTATTAACTTATGTGTTAATAATAGGGATTGCTATGTATATGATTTCTATGTTAAGTAGCGTTAAAACTAAAGAAATGTCATATACAGAATTGATGCAAAAAATTGAAGATCAAAGTGTAACTAATATAAAACTAAGTAATGATAGACAAACCGCAGAAGTTATATTAAAGGATGAAGCTGATATTACAAGAATAGTTAAGATACCAGCAACAAATTCATTCATGGAAACTGTACAGTCTAAAGTTACAGCTGGAGAGTTTGAACTTACTGTTGCAGATGAGTCTGCTTGGGAAGCGCTTGCTCCACTTATTCCAAATTTGTTATTGTTAGTCGGTACATTGTTAATCTTCATTTATATGATAAGAAAAACTACAGATGGCAATAGTAAGGCTATGAACTTTGGAAAAAATAGAGCAAAGATGATTAGCAAAGACGATAAGAAGAAAATTACTTTTGATCAAGTAGCAGGACTTAAAGAAGAAAAAGAAGAGTTAGAAGAAGAAGTTGAATTTCTAAAAAATCCTAAAAAATATCAAGATATGGGAGCAAGAATTCCAAAAGGTATTTTACTTGTTGGTAGACCAGGAACAGGAAAAACTCTTCTTGCGAAGGCTGTTGCAGGAGAGGCTAATGTACCATTTTTCTCTATAAGTGGTTCTGACTTTGTTGAAATGTTTGTTGGTGTTGGTGCATCACGTGTAAGAGATTTATTTGCTGAAGCAAAAGCTAATTCTCCATGTATAGTATTTATTGATGAAATAGATGCAGTTGGACGCCATAGAGGAGCTGGTGTTGGTGGAGGACATGATGAAAGAGAGCAAACATTGAATCAATTATTAGTTGAGATGGATGGTTTTGCCACACATGAAAGTATAATTGTCATGGCTGCTACTAATAGACCAGATATTCTTGACCCTGCTCTTTTAAGACCGGGAAGATTTGATAGACAAATTGTAGTAGGAGTTCCTGATGTTGCAGCAAGAGAGGAAATTTTAAAGTTACATGCTAAAAATAAACCATTTGTAAAGGGAATAGATTTTAAGGTTATCGCTAAAAATACAGCTGGCTTTACTGGTGCGGATTTAGAGAATATGATTAATGAAGCAACTTTACTTGCAGCAAGAAAAAATAAAAAGAATGTAGATTCATTAGATGTTGAAGAAGCTATGGTAAAAGTTATGATGGGACCAGAAAAGAAAAGTAAGGTTATTTCTGATAAGGAGAGAAAACTTACTGCTTATCATGAAGCAGGTCATGCAGTAGTATCTAAATTTTTACCAACTCATGATACGGTGCATCAAATATCTATTATTCCAAGAGGAATGGCTGGTGGATACACTATGTATAAACCAAATGAAGATAAGAGTTATCGTTCTAAATCAGAAATGAAAGAACATATAGTTTCACTTCTTGGTGGAAGAGTTGCAGAACAATTAGTACTTGATGATATAAGTACTGGTGCATCAAATGATATTGAAAGAGCAAGTAAGATTGCTAGAGATATGGTAACAAAGTACGGTATGTCTGAAAAATTAGGACCTATTACTTTTGGCTCAACTCAAGAAGAAGTTTTTCTTGGTAAAGAAATGAATTCTCAAAGAAACTATAGTGAAAAGGTGGCAGCTCAAATTGATGAGGAAGTTAAAGACATTATTTCAAGAGCATATAACTTTGCTGAAAGAATATTAAAAGAAAATATTGATAAACTTCATAAGATTGCTGAAATATTACTGGAAAAAGAAAAAGTTACATCAGAGGAATTTGAAGCAGTTATGGATAGTTAAATATGTTAAGATAAGACAAGAAGGACTAAAAAGAGTTTTTCTCAGTTTGTTGACAAACCCACATTTTGAATTTTGGGTTTGTCATTTTATATACAAATTTTAAGCAAAAAAATTTTAAAAAATTAGATAAAAAATAATGCTTTTTCCAAAATCTTCTTTTACATTCTTTTTTATCGCCTATTATAATTATAGTTTTTTTTATATTATTTTTGTAATGCTATTAAATTCCACAGTGAAATTAGATAAAATTGTTTACATATTTATAAAAATGTGATAAAATAGTATTGCTTTTATTTAACGGCTAAAAATAATTATTAGGAGGTAATACGATATGGGAAATTATGCCATTGAGACACAAGATATAAAAAGGCAACTGTTTAGTGGTTATATTAAGCGATATAAGGAGGGACGGCTATTTGATATAGATTCATATATTCCTTTATCAGTAATTTGGTTTTATCTTGAATCTGATCTACATTCTGGATATGAACGGGATATATATAATAGATTTAAAGAAAAATATATTTTATCAGAAAATAGATTAGAAGGGATTAAAGTTACTAAAAAGGAAGTAAAAGAGTTGGTAGAAAATAGTAATATGCATACTAAAGAAGAAGTTTTGGGGCTAGCAGATGTATATGATTATATAGCTAATTACTCATTTGATAAATTAAATAATTTAAATATATATCAGTTACTTCGAATTCATAATATTCTTTATTCCCATACTCCGTTTCCAGAATTTTCAGGTCAGTATAGAACATCTAGTGCAAGAATTGCGGGGTCTAAAATCGAATTATGTGATGCGTCTATTATACCAATAAAAATGTATGAGTTATATAAAGAAGTTGAGCGGATATTGACTATTAGAAACATAGAAGAATATATTAATTCTATTGTGGATTTACACTGCGAACTTATTCATATCCACCCATTTAGAGATGGAAATGGTAGAAGTACAAGAGCTTTTATGAATTTACTATTAAGATATATTGGTTTACCTCCAATATATGTGAAGTTGGAGGAAAAGGAAAAATATTGTACGGCTATAGAAAATTATATTCTAGATAATGAAAAATCTCATATAAGAAAATTCTTTATGTTTAAGATTGCAAATGCAATTATTGAAAATGATGATGAATTTTATAAACAGGCTATAAAAATATTATAATTTATAAAAAAAGTGCTAGAAGTGTTGAATTTCTAGCACTTTTATGATATAATACAAATGCTTATGTATAAATTCATAATACATATTTTTAAATATCATTTTTTTGATATTATAACACACATAAATGTAGCTTTGAACTTCTGCCAATATAGGCTTAAACAAAGTGTAGATATTTATGGAGGTATAAAAGAAGGAGGAATTTTAAATGGCGATTATACCTATGAAATCATTACTAGAAGCTGGTGTACATTTTGGACACCAAACAAAAAGATGGGATCCAAGAATGGCACCATATATCTTTACTGCAAGAAATGGTATATATATACTAGACTTGCAAAAAACTTTAAAGAAAGTTCAAGAGGCATATAACTTGACAAAAAGAGTTGTTGCAGAAGGTGGAACTGTATTATTTGTTGGAACTAAAAAACAAATACAAGAAACAATAAAAACAGAAGCTGAAAGATGCTCAATGTACTATATTAATAGTAGATGGTTAGGAGGAACACTTACTAATTTTGAAACTATTAAGAAAAGAATAGCAAGACTTATAGATTTAGAGAAAATGGAACAAGACGGAACTTTTGATGTATTACCAAAAAAAGAAGTTATTAAATTAAGAAAAGAAATGGATATACTAAATACAAATCTTGGTGGTATTAAAACTATGGAAAAACTTCCATCATTAATTTTCTTAGCAGATTCTAAAAAAGAATATATTTGTACTAAAGAAGCTAGAAAATTAAATATACCAACAATTGGTCTTATTGATTCTAATTGTAATCCAGAAGATGTTGACTATGTTATACCTGGTAATGACGATGCAGTTAGATCTGTTGGATTAATTGCAGGAAAGATTGCAGATGCTATAATTGAAGCAAAAGAAGGTAATTTAACAGAAGTAGCTGTTGATGATGTTGAAGAAACAATGGAAGAATTAGTACAAAAAGAAGGCGTTGATAAAATAGAAAGAAAGCCAAGACAAAATAATAGAAGAAATTATCAAAAAAAAGATAAAGCTTCAAAGAGTGAAAAAGTTGAAGAAACTACAAAGAGTGAAGATAAAGAATAATTGATGGGGGTGCTTAATATGGCTGTAACAGCTGAGCAAGTAAAAGAATTAAGAGATAGAACTAATGCAGGTATAATGGATTGTAAAAAAGTTCTAGTTGAAACTGATGGAAACATCGATAAAGCAATTGAACTTTTAAGAGAAAGAGGAATTGCAAAAGCTGCCAAAAAAGCAGGAAGAGTAGCAGCTGAAGGATTAGTTGAAGCATATATACATAATGGTAAGTATGGTGCTTTAGTAGAAGTTAATTCTGAAACTGATTTTGTTGCTAATAACGAAGATTTTAAAAATTTTGTAAAAGATATTGCTATGCATATTGCAGCAGTAGGTCCAAAGTATGTAAGACGTGAGGAAGTACCTGAAGCAGTAGTTGAGGCTGAAAGAGAAACATTAAGAGCACAAGCTTTAAATGAAGGTAAGCCAGAGGCTGTTGTAGAAAAAATGGTTGAAGGAAGATTAAATAAATTTTTTGAGGAAATTTGTCTATTAGACCAAAAATTTGTAAAAGATCCAGATGTTACAGTTGGTGAATTACTTACAAATCTAATCGCAAAGATCGGAGAAAATATAGTAATAAGAAGATTTGCAAGATTTGAAAGAGGCGAAGGAATAGAAAAAGAAGAAACTAACTTTGCAGAAGAAGTAATGAAACAAGTTAATGGATAGCAGTATTTAGGAGGTAGTATATTATTTTGTGATACTACCTCTTTTTTATTTAATAATTTATTCTATAAATGTTATTTAAACTTAATATTAAATTGGATAAAAAATTATAAAAAGATGTATGAACCTTTTTTCATACATCTTTTTATATTATAGCATATCTTCAATATCTTTAGCTATGTTTTTTATTTTTGATTGAGATTCATCGCTTAATTCTTTAATATCAGTTTTTCCTTCAGTTTTTAAAATAGTTTCTATTTCGTCTAGTTTATTATTTACTGCAGTTTTAGTTTCATCTGTTATTTTGTATCCTTCAGTAGTTATTTTATCAGTTATTTTCTTCATATAGGAACTAGGAACTTCAATTAATTTACCATTTATAGTTATACCTTCTTTTACTCTTTCATACAATTCTTTTGTGTTCGCATCCACTATATTAATAGTATCATCTATTACGTTATCGGTTTGATTTGTGGATTGATAAATGTTTGTTGATAAATTATCATTATTATTGTTTCCTTTAAAGAATATTAGAAAAATTGCTATAATTAGTAATATACCAAGTATTATCCAAATAACAATTTTACTAGTATCTTTTTCATTTTCATTATTTTCACTCATATTTCTTCATACTCCTTTTTAATAATAATATACCCTATATATTTAAAATTATACTAGTTTAAATTTTTTTTATAAAATTTTAGAAAACAAAAAATTATATTGAAAAAAATGTATATTTAGGATATAATCAAATAAAATATGAGGAGGTAATTATGGCAAAGTATAAACGAATACTAGTTAAATTAAGTGGGGAAGCTATTGGAAAAGAGGATGGAAGAGGAATTGACAAAGATAAATTAGAAAGAGTAGTAAATCAAATTATAGATTTATCAAAATCCGGTACGCAAATTGGAATAGTAATAGGTGCAGGTAATTTTTGGAGAGGGAAATATGGCGAAGGTTATATGGAAAGAACAACAGCAGATTATATGGGAATGTTAGCTACTACGTTAAATGCCCTAGCATTACAGGAAATGATGGAAAATAAAGGAGTATATACTAGAGTTATGACGGCAATAGAAATGAAGCAGATTGCAGAACCTTATATAAGAAGAAGAGCAGTAAGACATTTGGAAAAAGGTAGAGTTGTAATATTTGCATGTGGAACTGGTAATCCTTATTTTACTACAGATTCTGCAGCAGCATTAAGAGCAATAGAAATGGAAGCAGATGTGATTTTACTTGCTAAGAACGTAGATGGAGTATATGATAAAGATCCTAAAAAGTTTGCTGATGCTAAAAAATATGAAGAGGTTACATATATGCAATCTATATCAGAGGGACTAAATGTTATGGACACTACGGCAATTACTTTATGTATGGAAAATAAAATACCTATTTGTGTTTTTGCTTTAAATGAAAAAGATTCTATAAAAAAAGCTGCAAATGGAGAAAAGATAGGTACAATAATAGAGAGGTAAAATTATGGAGGATAATGTAAGAGAAAATGAAATTGTTCATGAAATAGTTCCAAAGTTTAATTTTTTATATGAGCTTGGTATGCCAACAGGTAAGAAGATAAAATCAACTTTATTTTTGATGTTTATTTTTGTAGTAGGATATATTGTTTTATTAATTAATAAAAATAGCATTTCAATAAATCAAAGTGTATCTAGTAGTATAGACATAGTATCTATATTAAATATTGTATTGTTAATTGGAATTATTTTTACAATTATAAAATTAGTAGTACATATAGTTTTTCAAAGTATTCAATATAAAAATATTAGATATACTTTTTATAGAGACCATATGACTTATGAAGATTCTTTTTTAAATCAGCATAAAAAAAACATAGAGTATAAAAATGTAAAAGAAGTGGAAATTAGAAGAAGCATTTGGGATCGAATACTCGGTTATGGTATAATAGTAATATATACGAATGCCGAAAATGAATATAGTAATGGATTAGTTATATTTAGTATAAAAAATCCAAAAGAACATTATGATATTATAGATAAATTAGTTCATAGTCCACTTAATACTTATAATGAGGAAACTAAAGCTAATCCAAAAGTCGAAGAAGTTGCAGAAAATGTGGAAAATGTGGAAGAAACACATGAAGAATTTCTAGAAAGTTTAAAGCATATAGAAAAGTAAAAAAGCTGTGTAACATTTTAGTTACATAGCTTTAGTTTTTGTCTATATTTGGGGAAAAATGTATTGACTAGAACTTTTAAAAATAGTATAATAGTTTTAATCTAAGGAGGAATTAGTGTGAAAAGAGATAATATTATAAAAATAGTAGTATCTGTTTTAGTTATTTTAGCAGCTGTTTATTTTGCTATTTTTGGATTACAAATTGGTGATAAACAGATTATAAAAAGCGCAAAAAATATAAAAACAGGTTTAGATATAAGTGGTGGTGTTACTATTGTATATCAAGCCAAAACAGATGATGGAGTTACTATTTCAGAAGAAGATTTAAAAAAGTCTGAAGCTGTAATACGTAAAAGATTAGAAACGAAAAATATTTTTGATTACATTGTAAGATCAGATGTTTCAAGTAGTCAAATCTCTGTTGAAATACCAGCTGATATAAATGATCAATCTAAAGATCCTTTAAGTGCAGTAGAAGGGTTAGATAAAACTGCTAAAATTGAGTTTAGAGATCCAGATGGAAATGTGGTTTTGTCAGGTGATGATATAAAATCAGCAAAATTAAGTGAAGATCCAGTAGATAATACTGGTATGCCAACACCACATGTAGTATTAACTTTTAGTGAAGAAGGTCAAAAAAAGTTTGCTGAAGCAACAGAAAAATTAGTTGGACAAACTTTATCTATTTATTTAGATACTGAGTGTATTACTGCTCCAACTGTTCAGAGCAAAATAGATTCTAATACCGCAATTATTACTATGGGAGATGGAACTTATTCTGAAATGAAAGCCCAAGCAGAAGAGTATGCGATGTTAATAGATTCAGGTACTTTGCCATTTAATTTAGACGTTATAAGTAAAGAATATGTAGGACCATACATAGGGCAACAAGCTTTGCAGGTGAGTATAATGGCAGGTATTGTAGGATTTATAGTTGTTTGTATTATAATGATTGTTCTTTATAGATTACCTGGTTTTGCTGCAAGTATATCATTAACTGCTTATGTAGCAATTATTCTTCTTATAATGTCTACAACAGGAATAAGTTTAACTTTACCAGGTATAGCTGGCTTAATACTTTCAATTGGAATGGCTGTTGATGCTAATGTTATTATTTTTGAAAGATTAAAAGAAGAATTAAAAGCTAAAAATAGTGTAAGCAAGGCTTTTGAAAGAAGTTCAAAGCATGCCATGCCTGCAATTATTGATGGTAATATAACTACTGTTACTGTTGCAATTTTATTGTATATTTTTGGTATTGGTCCAGTAAAAGGCTTTGGAATAGTTCTTGCAATTGGTGTTATTGTTAGTATGTTTACAGCAGTTATTGTTACAAGATTTATATTAAAGCAATTCTTACCTTTAGCTAAAAAGAATACTTTCTTATTTGGAATGAGAAAGGAGGCAAAATAATATGGACTTTTTAAAACATAGATATCTATTTATAATATTTTCACTTGTTATAATTATAGGTGGAATAACTTATGGATTAATAACAGGATATGAATATGATATAGATTTTAAAGGTGGAACTAAGATTGAAGTTGACTTAAAAGAAAATTTTGATAATAATGAAATAGCATCTATTGTATCTAATATTACTGGTCAAAACCCATTAGTACAGAAGTTGTCAAGTGGAGATTCAACAGTATCTATAACTTCAGATGTTATGAGTGAAGAACAATCTCAAAAAGTAGTAGATGCTTTAAAGGAAAGATACCCTAATATGGATGAGCCTTCTACAAGAAATGTACAGCCTTCATATGGTAAAGAATTACTAGAATCAGCACTTTTAGCAGTAGTAGTGGCTATCATCATCATATTACTATATATTACAATAAGATTTAAGGTATTAGGATTTACTGCCGCTGTAACAGCTACTTTATCATTATTACATGATGCCTTATTTATAATAGCAATTTATGGGATTTTTAAATTACCTATTAATACATCATTTGTAGCTGTTATATTAACAATTATTGGATATTCTATAAACGATACAATAATTATATATGATAGAATAAGAGAAAATAATAGAAAAGTTGTAAAAGCTACTGATGAAAAAGATATAATAAATCAAAGTATTAGTCAAACAATGAGAAGAACAGTGTATACATCTCTTACTACAATTATAGTTATTTTAATTGTTTATATATTTGCACTTATAAATCATCAACAAGTATTAATTGAATTTTCTTTACCTTTAACTATTGGAATACTTGTTGGAACATATTCTTCAATATTTATAGCATCTTCATTATGGTATATGTTAGATGGTGTAGTAGCTAAAATTTCATCTAATAAAAAGGATAAGAAAAAAGGAAGTAAAAATAAAAAGAAATAGTATAAAAAAGGAGATAGTTCAATTTGAACTACCTCCTTTTAGGTTACTTATTATTATTGTAGTCTTCTGTCATTTGTTCCCAAGTTTTTTGTGAAGCATTAGGATCAACATTTGTTATATTGTTAATATCTGAATCGATTGCCGTAGTTTCATCATCTGAAGTAGAACCGGATATATTTTTATTATCAAAAGCTGATATATCTATGGTACCGTTCTTATCATCAATGTAGGATACTGTAACAATATCTCCAACTTGAGTTAAAGGTAACTCGTAAGACAAAGAGGATGAGGCAGTAAAGATATTATCTTTTCCTTCTAACATCATGTAATATGACGTGAAGCCATTATCGATAACTGTAGAAATTCTTTTTACAGCACCTTCATAAGTATATTGGAAGGCCTCATTAGAAGCAACTAATTGATTACCATTTGCTACCATTGCCTGCATGTATGCTCTGCTAGTTTCATATAATGTAGAACCTTTTACAGCTATACTATAGTTTTCAATATTTACCATTGCATACGCTTTTATAAGCTCTTCGTTATCTTTTAAAGCCATCACATATGTTGGGATACCGTTAACATTTATAGGTAAAGGTTCAGTTGCTTTATAACCAAAGTCCGATACTAGACCTTCTGCAGATGACATTGCAGCATCTTCTGTTGCACCGCTCATGTATGATATCATAGCATGCTTATTACTTGTGTTTACCATGATAAAACCAATACATGATTGATCTGAACCAACACTAGTCATTCCAGTAAAGTAGTAGCAATCACCATCTACATACACTGTTGAAGTTCTATCAGTTCTTTGAATTTTATCTTTGTTTGACCAGTTAAATAAACCGTGTACAAATTTACCCCAATTGTCTATTTGGTTTTCAATGAAACTTTCTGGGTGTACTATATCGATCCATTCAGGAGGATCAGTATAATGAGCTGTTTCACCTGTTTGTACATCAACAACAACGCCTGTCGCTTCAGGTTCGTCCCATACAGTTACATTTTCATAGGTTGTAACAACGTAATAAGGACGTCCTGTATCATCCAATTCGTAGGTATAATCTGTTAAGCCTACATCGAAATAACCTTCATTTCTAATATGTCTCTTAAGATTATATGAGAAACTTGAACTAGATAAATATCTATTTTCAATATCTTCTCCATTAATACTTGTTACATATTGAACATCATTAGGGTTGCATGCTGATACGGTTATATAACCAGGTGTTGTTTGAAATTTTTTCCATGTCCAAAAGCTAGAATGCTCAATGGGAAATACGTATATAAGATCCCCATTTACATTTTGTAAAGCACCATTTCCAAGTTTTGCTCTTGAACCTAATGCTGGGTCTTCACCTATTTTCTTGTCAGCTTGTTTTTGTGCAAGCCTTAAATCAACAATAGGAATTTGTGAAACATCAATCTGTTTTATCATATCGTTAAATTGTATTGTTTCAACTTCTCCTAACTGTCTATACATTGTATCAACGGTGAAAAGTCTACATCCAGCAATAGATCCTATTATGAGGATTAATACGGTTAAACCTCCAACAATAGCAGGTGGTTGCCATATAATCCGATCTTCATCTGAGAACCACATGGTTATATTCAAAGCTAAAATAAAAGCTATAGTAGCTATGAAAAATAATCCTGATAAGTATTTAACTGAAATTGTTGGAAGTATTAAATACCATATTAACCATATAAATACAAGTGATAGAATATTAATAATTGTCTTTATTAAATTGAGTTTTTGTTCCAAAAAGGATATAATCAAACTAAAATAGCTAAAGAAATTAACAGAGATAAAAGTGTAGTTTGTAGAGAGTTAAAAAAACATGCTTAAAATATAAAAATAATGGAAATAGTTATCTAAAATATGCTGCAGCAGAAGCAGATGGAGAAGCAAAATTTAATCACAAAAAAGCAGGAAGAAAATCTAAAATACAAAAGGATATAAGATTAAAGACTTTTATTGAAAATAAAATCAAATTAGATAAATGGTCTCCAGAAGAAGTGTGCGGATATATAAAAGTAAATAATATGAGTTTTAAAGAAAAACCAAATTTTCAAAACATATATTACTGGATAGATACCAAACAAATAAATATTACTAATTTTGATTTACCACATAGAAAAGCGTATAGTGAAAAGAAAGAAAAAATCGAAAAAAAGCAGCATCCTAGTAGAGTACATAAAAGCATACATTTAAGGCCAAAAATAGTAGAAGAAAATACAGAATTTGGTAACTGGGAAATGGACTGTGTAGAAGGAAATAAAAGTGAAAAAGAAATATATTTAACATTATTAGAGAGAAAAACAAAAAAATATATAGTAATAAAAATGCAAGATAGTACAACAGAAAGTGTAGTAAGAGCATGGGATAGTTTAGAAAGTAAATATGGGAAATATTTTAAAGAAATATTTAAGACAATAACAACAGATAATGGAAATAATTTCAAAAGATATAAAGAAATAGAAAAATCAAAATATAGTAATGAAAAAAGATTTGATATATATTATACAGATCCATATTCAGCGTGGCAAAAAGGAATGAATGAAAACTGTAATGGATTATTAAGAAGATTTATACCTAAAGGTAGTAAAATATCAAATATAAGCGAATATGAGTTAGAAATGATAGTATATAAAATAAATAATAAGCCAAGAAAAATCCTAGGATTTAGAAAAGCAGATGACTTGTTTAATAGAGAAATTAATAATATAATAAAAATAGGATAAAAACATATATATTAGTTTTTAAATTTTGTTGCATTCGAATTTTGAATCCGCAATTGATAAAATTTCTCTGGTTTTTATATAAAAATAATTGACAATGTAATTAAAAGATGATATAATCTCGAGTTTGACACTTTTGAAAGAGTAAAAAGTCTGTAACACAGTGTATATCTGTGATACAGGCTTTTAT
>CALXJF010000027.1 GCA_944388575.1 uncultured Clostridia bacterium | reverse complement strand
AAATCAACCATTTTACTGATTGATTTTTGTATCTATCTGTTCTATTAGTTCGAACAGAAACGTCATTGGTGCAGATGATCGGAATCGAACCGGCACGGTGTTTAACCACCGCAGGATTTTAAGTCTAACGCTTTTTTTACTAATTCTTTAAATAAAGGATGTGGTCTATTAGGTCTAGATTTTAGTTCTGGATGAAATTGAGAACCAACCGCAAAGGGATGATTTTTTAATTCAATAATTTCAACAAGTTTACTATCTGGCGAAACTCCTGAAATTGTCATTCCATTTTTTTGTGCAACATCTCTATAATTATTATTAAATTCAAATCTGTGTCTATGTCTTTCATATATTAAATTTTCATTATATGCATTATATGCATTGGTATTAACGTCTAACATACATGGATATTTTCCAAGTCTCATGGTTCCACCTTTTTGTTCTACTCCAACTTGTTCTTCCATTAAATTTATAACTGGATCTGGTGTATTTTCATCAAATTCTAAACTATTAGCTTTTTTTAGTCCAACCACATTCCTCATGAACTCTACTACCATTAATTGCATTCCAAGACATATTCCAAGAAGAGGAATATTATTTTCTCTTGCATATCTAATTGCATTAATTTTGCCTTCAATACCTCTATTACCAAAGCCTCCTGGAACAATAATACCATGTAAACCTTCCAATTTTTTTAAATAATCTTTTCGCTCTAAGTCTTCTGAATCAATCCATCTAATCTTTACGTTAACATTGTTTGCTACACCAGCATGATTTAAAGCCTCATAAATTGAGATATATGCATCTTTTAAAGAAACATATTTACCAACTATTGCAATCTCAACTTCATCTTTTACATCAGAACCTTTTTTACAAAGTTTATTCCACTCCAATAAATCATTTTTTGTTTCCTTTAGTTTAAACCTCTTTAAAATTATATTAGCAACATTTTGTTCTTCAAACATTAATGGGACGTCGTAAATAGAATCTACATCTAAATTTTCAATAACATTATTAGCATCAATATTACAAAATAATGCGATTTTTGCTCTTAATTCATCATCTAACTTATATGTAGTCCTTGCAACAATAATGTCAGGTATTATCCCTATACTCATTAATTCTTTACAGCTATGTTGAGTTGGTTTGGTTTTTAATTCCTCTGATTTTGGCAAAAAAGGAAGTAAAGTTACATGTACAAACATAACGTTATCTGCTCCCTTTTCAGCTCTTACTTGTCGTATTGCCTCTAAAAACGGTTGAGACTCAATATCCCCAACTGTTCCACCAATTTCTGTTATAACAACATCACTACTAGATATCTCCCCAGCCTTATATACAGTATCTTTTATTTCATTTGTAATATGTGGTATAACCTGTATAGTTTTTCCTAAATATTCGCCTTTTCTTTCTTTATTTAATACTTGCATATATATTCTACCTGTAGTAATATTGCTATACCTATTTAAATTTTCATCAATAAATCTCTCATAATGTCCAAGATCCAGGTCACATTCTAACCCATCATCAGTAACGAATACTTCGCCGTGTTGACATGGGTTCATAGTACCTGGATCTATATTTAAATATGGGTCAAATTTTTGAATAGTAACTTTAATTCCTCTTGATTTCAATAATCTTCCTATTGAAGCGGCAGTTATCCCTTTACCTAAGCCTGAAACCACTCCTCCTGTTACAAATATATACTTCGTTGACATTTTTAAACACTCCTTTACACAAAACTTAAACTGTAAAAAGTATATTACAATAATTTAAATTATGCAAGGAAATTTCGACATTTTTAGATTAAATTTTCTTTACAAAGTTATGTACAAAGTTTATGTAATAAACATATATTCTACTTAAATTATTTATATTATAAAAATTATATAGTAAAAAAAGTTACTAAAGATTTCCTCCTTAGTAACTAACTTTTATTTCTATCGATTTAATATCTTTTTATAATAAATTCTTTTTACAAATATTAATATATAGTTAATAATAGCAAATACTATAAATACCATAAACTGTTTTAAAGTTATAGAATTAAGTTTTAAAATATCCTTAAACAAGATTACTGATGCAAAAAATCCTATTATAGTTGTAATAAATAAAAATAAATGCCTTTTATTAAATGGAATACATACTTCTTGTACAGCTAATATAGATGTAAAACCTATCAATAAATACATTATAGTAATTAATTTATCCTGCTCTATACCAAGTATCCCTCCCATAAAAGTTAAAATTATAATATTTAAAACAATAACTAACGCAAACGGCAATGCATTTATTAAAGCGGTCTTTAAAAAAGTTCCTTTTATTTGTTTCTCATTTCTTTCAAAAGTTATAAAGAAAGAAGTATATGCTTCTATTACTAAATCTATAAGAGTAATTTGAATTGGTATAAAAGGAAAACCAATATTTGTTATAATACAAAAAACCGACAATAAAATAGAGTATATAGTCTTTATAAAAAAGATTCTCGCAACATTAGTTATATTATTTACTACTCTTCTTCCCTCCATAATCACATCTTTTAAAATACTAAAGTCATGATTAAGTAATACAATTTGTGAAACTTGCTTTGCAGCATCACTTGCATCTGGTAAAGTAATACTACAATCAGCCTCTCTTAACGCAATAACATCATTTACTCCATCTCCTGTCATTGCTACTTTATGTCCTTTATCTTGTAAGGCTTTTACTATAATACTTTTTTGATGTGGCAATACTCTAGCAAATATACTATATTTATCTACTAAATCTATTATATCCTCGTCTTGATTTATTGTAGATAAATCAATATATGAATCATAACTATCTAAACCAGCAGCCTTTGCTATATTAGATACAGTAATAGCATTATCGCCAGAAACAACTTTAATATCAACACCTTGTTTTTTAAAATATCCCAGCATTTCTTTAGCATTTTTTCTTAATGGATCTTCTAAAACAACTAAAGCAATAATATTTAAATCTGGTAATTCATGTTCAGATATTATCTTATTACTAAAAGCTATCCCTAATATTCTTTTTCCTTTCTTTTGCAAATCAATTACATCTTGTGGAACTTCTTTACCACTTTTTAAAAATAACTTTTCGGGCGCACCAACTACTATAGAGCCTATATTTTTAAATGACATTGCACTCCACTTTCTCTCAGATGAAAAAGGAACGTTACATTGTTTTTCATATATTGTATCTCCTTTAAAGTATTTTTTCAAAGCTTTAAAGGTAGCATTATTATCTTCCATCTGATTTACAAAAGCTATCATAAGCTCATTAAAGTTTTTTGATAATAATTTATCATCATACATTATTACTTTTGACACTTTCATTTTACCTGTTGTTATTGTACCAGTTTTATCTAAACATATGGTATCAATATGTGCTAAAGATTCTATACTATATAAATCTTGTACTAAAACTTCTTTTTTGGCAAGTTTAATAACTCCTGATTCTAGAGCGATAGTTATAAGCAGTACAAGACCTTTTGGCAACATTCCAAGTAAAGCTGCAGACGTTATAATTACAGACTCAGAAATAGGTAATTGCCTTATTCCGTATGCTTGTACAAATAAAAGTATACCTATTGGAATTATTACAAAACTTGTAAATTTAGTAACTAATTTCATTGATCTAATTAATTCTGAATTGTTTGTTTTATATTTTTTAGCGGAATTAATAATTTTTGTAGCAAAATTGTTAACTCCTACATTTTCAACTTTTGCATAACATTTACCACTTACTATATAACTTCCAGAAAGTAACTTATCACCTTTTTTCTTTGATATTAAATCGGCTTCACCAGTTAATAAAGCTTCATTAACCTCAACTTCACCTTCTACTACATACGAATCAGATGGAATCTGATCACCTTGATTTAATACAACCAAATCTCCTAATACAATTTCTTCAACTTCAATCTTTTTTTCTTTTCCATTTCTAATTACATTAGTTTTTGAAGTATTTAAAATAGAAAGCTTTTTTACCAAATTTTTACCATGTATTTCTTGTATTATTCCTATTAAAACATTTATAGTTATAATAGCAAAGAAAAAAACATTTGTATATGCTTTAACACAAATTAAAGCTATAGCTATAATCAAATTGTATAAATTGAATAATGTAAAAACATTCTCTGCAACAATCCTCCAATTTGATTTAAGATTGTTATTTGGCATTTTGTTAATATTCCCTTTATTAATTTGTTCTTCAACTTCTTTATTAGATAATCCTGATAATTCATTTGTACTTTTCAAATTAAATAACCTCCCACTACATTTTGTATAATTGAACTATATTATAACCTATTATTCATAATTTTTCAATCTATTTTATTTTTCCTCCACCAACTACTATATCATCATCATAAAAAACTACAGATTGACCTGGGGTTATAGCTCTTTGCTCTTGATTAAATACCACTTTAACATTTCCATCTTCAAGAGGGCTTATTAGTGCTTTAGCTTCTTTAGCAGAGTATCTTATTTTTGCATTAAATATAATTTCTTTTTCCAATTTATCAAAAACTAAAAAATTAACATTCTCAGCAATTAATTCATTAGAGAATATCTCTTCCTCTCTACCAACAACTACTTCGTTCTTATCTTTGTTAATATTTGTAACATATAAAGGATATTTGTACGATACTTTTAAGCCTCTTCTTTGACCAATAGTATAATTAAATATACCTTTATGCCTTCCCAATATTGTTTTATTACTTAAAACAATATTTCCAGATTTAGTATTAAATTTCCCATACTTTTTTAAGAAATCAACATAATTATTATCTGGAATAAAACAAATATCTTGGCTATCTGATTTACTAGCTACAGGTAAGTCATATAATTTTGCTATTTCTCTTATCTCAGTTTTGTTTTCAAATTTACTTAAAGGAAATAAAATATGCGGTAATATTTCTCTATCAATACTATATAATACATAACTTTGATCTTTTTTTAAAGAATCTGACTTTTTTAAAACATACTTATTATATTTAGAACTAAATTCTATTTTAGCATAATGACCTGTTGCTATATATTCACATCCTAGTTCCTTGGCTTTTTCATACATTTTACCAAATTTTAAATATCTATTACATTCTATACATGGGTTTGGTGTCTTAGCTATACTATATTGCTTTAAAAAATCTGTTACTACATATTTATTAAAATCTTCTCTACAGTCCATAATATAATGTGGAATATTAAGTATTTCACATACTTTTTTAGCATCATTAGCAATATCTATATTAAAACAGTTGTTTTTAGTATTATCTTCCCAAAGCCTCATAGTTATACCCATAACTTCATAACCTTGCTCTTTCAAAAGAATTGCTGCAACACTACTATCTACTCCTCCGCTCATCCCTAGTAATACTTTTTTCCTTTTTTCCACGATAATTCTCCTTTTCTTTCAATATATTATATACTAGATATCTAAAAACTACAAGAACAATAAACCAAAGAATAGAAAAATACCATAAATAAAATAACAATTAATCATTACTATTTATTTATGGTATTTATAGAGTATAATTATATCAATACAAAAAATTTGTGAAATGTATTTGTAGTAAAAATATACTCATCCTCAAAAATAGAGATAGCTCTTTTAAAAGGATTTTCCTTTTTTAATACATAAGTAGATACTGAATTCTTAGATATAAAATAATTTATACATCGTCCATCAACTACATCAGCTAGTGTTGTTTCTTCAATTCTCTCTAAATTAGAAAATTCAATAGATACTTTAACAAAATTTAACTCATTATTATTCCAAACGTTATTTTCTGCATCTAAAAATTTTATATTGAAAGGAACTCTCATGTCAATATTCTTTTTTTTAAGAATATACATACATTTACCGATTCTTCCTTCTTTCAGTTCTATTGAAAGCATTTGTTTAAATTCTTTTAAAATACTTACTAACTCTTCTTTTCTGCAAAATTCCCAAGCATTTTTTAATGGCATCTTATATGCAAAATGTTGTAGTTCGATATATAACTCCTTTGCTTGTGTACTTAAGACATTAGGACTAGATATAGTATTATTTGAAAAAGCAGCCAATATACGTGACACGTATACATTTAATATTACTTCTTCTCTTGTTAAAAAATCAGTAATAAAATACATAAGATTTTCATCACAATTAAATGGAACTTTGTAAATAGGCTCTAAAAATCTTATATAACTTCCATCTCTATTTTTCCTAGTGCCATTAATTTTACAAATATACTGCCCACTATCTACATTGCCCTTCATAACAATGTTTGAATTTCTTTTGTGTCTTGATACTGAAACTAAATCATAATGTACTCTTTCCATAGCCTTACTACTAGAAAATATTAATTTCTAGATTTCCCCTTTCTAAAATATTGAAAAATAATATATTATTAATATATTAATTATATCACCTTTTTTGTATTATGTCAATTTAAGTGGTGTATGTTTGTTTATAGGCATATAAAAAACTATAGAAAAAATATTCTATAGTATAATTGTAAAAAACAAATGTTCAAATACATTTATATAATTAAACTATTTATATGATTCAACTCTCAATTCTTTATTCCTCTTTTTCTAAAAGAACTTTTTATACATTCTTTACATTTCTTATTACTTGGATTATAATTACAAACAAACTTATCTACATCTATTATAGATTGTATATATGATTCTAATTTATTTACAGTATCTTCAGAAATAGCATGTTTCATTAATTTAGCTTCTGTTTCTGCCTTCTTATCATCTACTGATAACACTTCTACTAAAAATACTTTTAGCGTATCCTGTTTTCTAACAATATCTTTTGCGCAAATTATACCTTTATCAGTCAGTTCTATATCTTTGTATGCTTCATAATATATAAAACCTTCTTCTTTTAATATTTTTAATGCCCTATTTACACTTGGCTTTTTAACCCCTAGTTCTTCTGCAATATCGGTAACTCTAGCTATCCCTTTTATTTTTAGCAGAATATATATTACTTTTAAATATTCTTCTAAAGACGCTGTCATTCAATCACCTACTTATGTTAATTATATTAACACAAAAAAAATAAAAAGTCAAATGACAATAGGCTGTCAATACAGCCTTAAATAGATTTAATTCAATATATTTATTTAAAAACAAATTTCAAGTTAAAAAATTGATGTTTTTACTTAGTACCCTTTCACATTTTCTATTATTTAAAATAAATTACAATTTTTTTTACATATATTAATAACCTTTAAAATAATAAAATTTATTATAAAATAAATCCCTAGTACATTAATTATGTCAAAAAGCAAATATCATATTCTCTTTTTTTCAACATATACATTTATAGAAAAAGGGTGATATATTTGAGAAAAGCAAAATTATTTGTAATCAATGGTATTATTCTTACAGCAACTTCTTTTATTATAAGAACTGTTGGAATGTCATTTAATGTATATGTATCAAACAAAGTAGGAGCTGAATGTACCGGATTATTTCAGCTTATACTATCTGTATATCTTTTTGCAATTACTGTTGCAACTTCACGGAATAAGCGTAGCTGCAACAAGATTGGTTACAGAAGAAATGGCAAAAAGGAATAATAAAGGTGCAAAAATTGTTATAACAAAATGTATACTATATAGTTTAATACTTGGTATTATTTCAGGAATTATAATTATTTTAATATCAGACTTTATTGTAAGTAAATGCTTGCACAATAAAATATCAAAAATGCCTCTTTATGCAATAGCTATAGGTCTACCATTTATTTCTATGTCATCAGCAATAAATGGTTATTTTTCAGCTGTCAGGAAAGTTTTTAAAACAGCCTCATCTCAAATTTTAGAACAATTTGTAAAAATATTTATAACATCATTTTTACTATCACTATTTTTGCCAAAAGGATTAGAATATGCTTGTCTTTCACTAATTATAGGAGATGTTATATCTGAAATAATATCATTTACTTATATTTTTATTTTGTATTTAAATGATAAAAAGAAAATAGCCCATACAGGTGAACTAATAAGTAAAAACTATAGACAAGATATCCTTGCTATATCTATACCAATTGCCCTTACATCATATATAAAGTCTGGTTTATCTACATTAAAGCAATTAATTATACCTATACGACTTGAAAAATCTGGTATGTCGTGTGAAAAAGCCTTAAGTGACTTTCGGTGTTGTAAGCGGTATGGCATTGCCTTTGTTAATGTTTCCAAGTGTTATTATCACCTCAGTTAGTAGTCTTCTTATACCAGAATTTTCAAGTTTTTATGCTAAAAAGGAAATCAAACAAATAAATAGAATTAGTTATAGACTACTAAAAATCACATTTATTTTTGCTATATGCGTTTTTGGAATCTTCTTCACATTTCCAGATGAATTATGTTCTTTAATGTATGAAGATACTAGTGTAGTTTATTTTTTAAAAATCCTTTCTCCCCTTATAATTCTGATGTATATAGATACTATAGTAGACGGAATGCTAAAAGGATTAAATGAACAAGTATCTGTCATGAAATGTAATATACTAGATCTTTTCATTAGTACATCTTTACTATACGTTCTACTACCTATACTTGGAATTGAAGGATATATTATTGTACTTTACATTAGTGAAATACTAAATACTGTTATAAGTGTTATACAATTAGTTAAAATATCTAAAGTAAGAATCAAATTTTTCATATGGACATTTTTCCCTATAATGGGAATAATGTTATCAAGATATGTAATAAAATTTATTAATATTGACGTTAACTCAAATATTTTTTCATTAATTATAGAAATACTTCTATTTGTTATAATCTACTTAGGATTTTTATCTTTTGCATCTATAATAACAAAAAAAGATTTTAAAATATGATTTATTCATATATATAATTGTTTAAGAATATACTTTTTTTAAGGAGTGTGATTATTTTATGAATCCGTTTGAAGAAAAACCAATGAGTCTTGAAAGTAGCATTAAAGATTGGTGTCAACTTTATCCAAAACCATATAACAAATATGAGGTAAGTCCTTATACTAAAACACGTATAATATTAATGAATGGAACTGAATTTGAAGCCAACTGGTTTTCACATCAGTTTTCAAGAAACTGTAACAACAATGATTTAAGAAGAGAAATTGCCTTTACTAGAAGAATAGAAAAACAACAACAAATGAAAATCGCTCATCTAAAACCAATAAATGAAAATATATTAGAAACTACAATTTCATATGAACAATTGGCGGTAGATTTGACCGCAAGACTTGCCAAAACAGAACCAGATCCAAATGTAAAAGCAGCACTAGATTTTGCACTTCTTGAAGATTTTGATCATTTATATAGATACTCTGATTTGTTAGATATGGAATATGGCATACAAGCTGATAAACTAGTAGGTCGTTATACTGAAATAATGCCAGGTAGACCAACAATTTCTCATCATAGGCATCCATATGATGAAATCAAAAACTTCATAAATAACCAAACTGCTGCTCCTATAACAAAACTACATGTAAATATAATAACTGCAGCAGAACAACAGACTATGAATTTCTATATGAATATTGGACAGTATTATACTTCAGACTTAGGAAGAAAACTATATCAAGAAATTGGTCTAGTTGAAGAAGAACACGTTAGTCAATATGGTAGCTTAATTGATCCAAATCAAACTTGGCTTGAAAATTTATTAAATCACGAATATACAGAATGCTATTTATATTATTCTTGCTACTTGGATGAAACAGATCCATATATAAAGAAAATATGGGAACAATTTTTCTGTGAAGAAGTGGCCCATCTTCATAAAGCTGCTTATCTTTTAGAAAAATATGAAGGAAAAAGTTGGCAACAAGTTATTCCAAATGGTACTTTCCCTGAATTACTCACTCTTGGTCCAAATGTTGAGTATGTACGTGATATACTATGCAACACTGCAAGTTATACAGCTATGAGAGAGTCATACATTCCTGTTTGTGAAGCACCTAAAAATTTTGATTTCTTTACTTATCAAAATATAGTTAATAAAGATGTATGTACTGTTCCAAGTCATATAGTAATTGATAAATATATTAAATGTAATGGATGTGATTTTAGATTTGAAGTTGCTCCAAATCCTATAGAAGCATTAAGAAATAGATGCGTTGATAATGTATGTGTAGGTAGAGAACCATTATGCTCTGATGATTGTTGCAATTAAGTTATAAATTAAATCGTTGATTGTACAAAGTACTTTCAACGATTTAAAATTAATATCTCATTTTATGGTATTCTAATTCTTTCACCAACGTATATTAGATTTGGATTTGAAATATTGTTTAATTTAACAAGTTCTGCTACTGTAGTATCATATTCTCTTGCAATTTCTCCAAGTGTATCTCCATATTTAACAATATATAAAGTGTGACTTGTATCATGTTCAACACTACTTGAAGAATTGTTTAATGGAACAAATATTCTCTCCCCTACGTAAATCAAATTCCTATTTGAAATGTTATTTAAACTAACAAGTTCATTTACAGTTGTGTTATATCTTGCCGCTATTTCACTTAAAGTATCTCTTGATTTTACTATATAAACAGTAGTTCCTTTATTTGATGAAATACTACTACTTCCATTACTAATTATTAAATTCTGTCCTACATATATTAAATTAGGGTTAATTATATTATTCAATCTTACAATTGTACTTACAGATACTTTATAATCTCTTGCTATTTTATTTAATGTATCTCCCTCTTTGACTCTATATACTATTCTTCCAGAAGCAGATGAACTAGTACTATCTCCTTCTTTTATAACTATTCTTTGTCCAACATATATTAAACTTGGATTTGAAATATTATTTAAACTAACAAGTTCATTTACAGTTGTATTATATCTTGCAGCTATCTCACTTAAAGTATCACCTGCTTTTACTATATACACTACCTCATTACTTTCCTCAGTTGGGACACTTGGTGTACCAGGAATTTGAGTACTGTCACCTAATAAAACTTCTTCTGTAAATAAATCTCTATCAACATAAGTATCTATTCCTGATACTCTCCCTGTACTAGTATATTGCCAGCCAGCCCAATTCTCCCATTTACCATTTTCAATAGGTGTTTGTACACCATATTCGGCCACCCATAGAGGAAATTCAGTTAATCTACTATCAAAGGTATTTCTGGCATTATATGCATCCGAATAGATAATTACATCTTTTCCACTCAAACTTTTTACTGTATTTAAAAAAGTTATAGAAATCTCATTTATTTCACCTATAGATAAATTTCCAAAAGACTCAAAATCCATTGCTAACTTACAATCAGGACTTGTTCCCCTAATTGTATTAACAAAAAATTCCGCTTGAGCTTTTGCCTCTTCAACATTTCTAGCTGTTAAATAATGATAAAATCCCACTTTTAATCCATTAGCTTTAGCTTGTTCGTAATTTCTTCTAAAATATGAATCTATATATGTTGTTCCTTCACTTGAACGTATATATACAAAATCTATTCCAGCATCTTTTACCTCTTCATAGTTTATTTCTCCTTGATATACACTCACATCAATTCCTTCAAATGTTGCTGAACTAGGAGAAAACGCAAATATAGGTTTACTAAAATACAAGATTATTATAAATGCAATTAAAATAAATATATAGTTTTTTATTCTTTTCACTTAATCCCTCCTTTTTTGTAAAAATAACTAATATATTTTATGTTTTATATAAATATAATGTTAATTTCTGTATTCTAAAACCATAAAAAAGCTCTGTTTTATTTCACAGAACTTTTTCATATATTATAATATATTTTAAATCTCTTTAGTACTAATATCTACGGCTCCTATTCCACCACTAATATTTATTTTTGTATTACCATTTCCATATGTTGATTCATTTAAACATTTATTATTATTTAATTTTATAACACCAATACCTACCTTTGTATTAATACTATAATCTTCAAATTTTCCATTCAAATTAATATTAGTTTTTCCAATTCCACAACTTATTTTAGCTGTATTTAAAATATTACCAGATAAATTAAAGTTACCAATACCTGTTTCTAAATCTAAACTATGAAAATCACAACTTTTTATATTAGCTTTACCCATTCCACCATCAATATTACAATCTTTAGAAATTATATTTTCTATTATAGTTTCACCAACTCCTAATTCTATATCTAATTTAGTTGCGTTTAAATACTCAATTTCACATTTACCAATTCCACTTTTTATATCTACAGTACTAAAAACATATTCTTTAGGAATATACAAAACTATAGTTGTATTATTACTATTCTTTAATAATTTATTAATTCTCGTATTATCTTTTAACACCAATGTATTATTTTCTTTATCACAAGTAAAATCTTTACTATACTTATTTATTTCTACTTTTAACTTATCGCCTTCCTTAATTATAATATTTGATGTGTTAAGCTTAATATCTAAGTTTAATATTTCACTATACTCTTGTAGAGCTATATATTGATTACTATAATTAAAATCACTTTGATCATCACTAGAAACTCCAATTAGAATTTCTGATATAGTTGTTATACCTAAAACTATTAAACATATAATGTTAATACTCAAAAATATACCTAAAGCTATTGCTATATATTTTATAACTTTTTGTGTTGTACTCATTTTATCTCAACTCCCCCGAATAAACAAAAAGCATTAACATATATTGTTTTTTGATCATCTTTAATAGGTAAAATATTTTTTTGATCAACTCCTCCAAATATACAATTGGATTTTACTTTTACGTTAACATTTTTGGGAACTATAATGTCAATCCCACCAAATATTGCAGTAGCATTTATAACCTGATCCTCTGTTATTTTAGCATTACATATATTAATATCTACTCCTCCAAAAACAGCTGTAGCTGAAGCTCCATCAAAAACTTCATTTGTATAATCTACCTTTTGACCTGAAAATGTAGCTGTATATTCTTTTAAATTTTCTTTATTTAACTCTTTTATTCTACTATTAACCTTTCTATTTATTGTATCTTTAAATATAATGCTTAAACCAATAAAAACTAAAATAAATGGAAATATCAACTTAGCAATAATTGAAAAAGATATTAAGTCTCTAGCTGAAAGAAGTAATGCAATACCTATTACTAATCCTATAAAACTACCTGTCTTACTTTCATTTTTATTAAATAACGCGATGAAACATGGAATAATAATAAATAGAGTCCACCACCCCTTAAAAAACAAATTTATAGAAACTATCCCAAGAGAATTTAATGCTATAATAACTCCAAGTATAATTAAAACTAACCCCCATAATATACTAGAAAATTTATTCATAAAACTCATCCTTTCAAAGTATACATAAAAATAAATGTATATATACTATTATATCAATATAATATTTTTTTTGCAATAATATAATTAATAATAATATGTAAAGTAAAAATATGAGAGAATATTCCCTCATATTTTAGATTTAACCCCAAGGAATATCCTGAGGTGGTATCCTTTTCTCATTAATAATAACCTTATCAATGCATCCACTGTTTACATGTAGAACTCTATCACCAATTTGGGCAATTCCTGGATTATGTGTTACTATAATCATAGTAGTATTAAGCTTATTATTTGCTCTTACTAATGTTTCTAAAACTATCTTACCCGTCTTTTCATCTAATGCACCCGTTGGCTCGTCTGCAAACATTATACTAGGCTTTTTTGCAAGTGCCCTAGCTATAGATACCCTTTGCTGCTCTCCACCAGATAATTCATACATATACTTTTTCTTATGGTTTTTAAGACCAACTACTTCTATTATTTTATCCACATCTTCTTTTGATCTGCCAAGTTTTGCACCTACTAAAACATTTTCCCTTACATTTAAATGTTCTAATAAGTTATAAGTTTGAAATATAAAACCTAAATTATCCTTTCTAAATTTGGTTATCTTTCCTTCACTAAACTTTGCAATATTTTTTCCCTTAAAAATTATATTTCCACTTGAAGGTCTATCAAGTCCAGATAAAACGTTTAAAAGAGTAGTTTTACCGTGAGCCGGATGGTCCGTAATATAACTATAATTTCACCTTGTTTTATTTCTAAATTTATATCTTTTAATGCATGAGTTTCTATACTTCCCAATTTATATGTTTTATACACTTTCTCTAACTTTAAAACAATATTTTCATTATCTACATTTTTATTCATATTCTCACCTACTCCCTTTTTAAAGCCACAGATAAAGGTACTTTGTTTAAGGATTTTCTTGATATAAATATAGCTATGTAATATGCAATCAATAATCCTATCAGACCAACTATAGCTTTAATTAAAGAAAACTCTATTGGAATAGCAAGTGACATATCCTCTGTTAAAGCTTTAACAATAGCTTTAAGAATGCTTTTCATTACAGGTATTGATAATATGTATGCAATAATAACAAAAGGAGTATAAATATTTAAAACTACTTGACTAACCTCTTTATTTCTATACCCCATAACCTTCATAAGGGATATTGTCTTTTTATTTTCTTCAACAATTATATTAGCAATTACAAGTATAATTATAAGTGCAAGTACAGATGCAAAAGATATTACAAAATATATAGATCCACTTGAAGCTTGCATTTGATTTTCCATGTTTGCCTTTAAATCAGAAATATTAAATATTCCACTTATCATATCTAATTCTTCTTTTTCTATATTAGACATATTTGAATATTTACTATCACATGTATATTTCTGATTATACGAAAGTTTACCTTCAAAAGCAATGGATAAAGGTTCTCTCTTAGTATAAGCTTGCGTTCCCATAAATGCATCTTGAATTCCCACTACTTTATACTTATATTCTTTATCATCACTACCCTTTAAAATAATATAGTCACCTACATCAACATTTGCAACTTCAGCAATATTAATATTTATAATAATATCATTATCTTCTTTTAATAATTCTTGTAAGCTATTTCCTTCTTTATCCTTTATTGTAATAAAATGCGTAATGTCATCTATACCAGACACTGTTACAGACATAGTATCATCATTATCACTTCCAATAAACAATTCACTTTCTTCTTCACCAGTTCTTTGTACTTTTGGCATATCCAAACTTAGTGAATAAATCAAGTCATCATCTTTTGACTCATCATCTCTTGCAGACTGATAAGAAACCATATTATCAAATTCTAAACCATCAAATGTTTTGTCTATCATTGACGAAAACATATTCATACCAATTAGAATTAAAACAATTAATAAGCCTGTACAAAAAGATGTAAGAGTAACAATAAAGAGTTTTCCAAGTGATCTTGATGCTAAAGATAATTTAAATCTAGTTTTAAATGGTAGTCTTCTTGTTAAAAGAGTAACAATTCTACTAAATATATTTACCTTTAAATTGCTTCCCTCCTTAAGTAATTGTAAAGGTTTTTTTCTAAGCATAAATAATGCAATGAAAAATGCAAGTAGAGATAACATGACTGTCGGTATAAGTAATGAATCCAATAAATATTTGTAATTAATTTCAAAGCCTGTTATAGGTAAATTAAAATAACTCACATACATTTTGGTTAAAATAGTATGCACTGGTACTCCAATAAAAAAGCCAATTGTTCCTCCTATTATACTTCCTATAATAGGATAAACTAAATAACTTATAGCAATCTTATATGATTTATATCCAAGAGATTTTAATACGCCTATTTGTAATCTTTCATCTTCTATACGTTTTTTAGTAATAACAATAATTACAAAGACTGAAATTCCAAGTAATAAATATAAGAAATATTTAGCGAATAACCTATCTGTTGCTATTTCTGCTTCTAATACATTAACTCTCATTATATTCATAGCAGACATAGGACTTAAAGTAATGTTTTCATCATTTTGAAATAAATCAAATAATGTTTCAAAATCGAACAGTTTTTCCCTATCATTAAAAGCTGCTATATATGATGTAGACTGTAATCCGCCGAATTCATTAAACGTATTAGAATTCATATATATAATACAATCTGTGTTTTCATTAAAAATTGGTCTACTAATTGAAATCATTGGAAAAATATACTCAGGAGCATATGCAAAGCCAACTACGGTATATTCCTTATCTCCTATTTTATATTTACTATTTATTCCTATATTATTCAAATTGGCAAATTCAGGTAATAGAGTTATTTCATTATCACTTTCCGGCATTTTTCCTTCCACTAAATACGGTATATCTATTGTAGCGTCTTCATCATAAATTAGAGCTTGATATAACATTTTCTCATCAGTCATAGTTTTAGCATAAGATTTTGTATATTCAAATTCATACTTTTCTTTTGTTTGAGATACTTTTTCTTCTAATTTTTTATCGTTAGCACCATTATTATTAAATATATAATCTATAGCCTGATATAAATTATCTAAATTAGGTACATTTTGCATACCTATAGTCATTTGATATTGCTTTACTATTTGCATCTGTTCTTGAGGCAAATCTTTAAGTTCATTTTCAATTAAATTTTGTACTTCTTCTTTAGTATAATCTTTTGAATAATCAACTTTTAAAGTAAAAGCGAAATCTTCAACATTTTGTTCCTTTAAATAGTTATGATATCTATCTTCCATTCTGTCTAAAGCCAAATTCATTGCCGTATATATACTTGTAGATAAAATTATACAAAACACTATACAAAACATTTGAACTTTCTTCGTTTTTAATCCTTTTAAAGCATTTAAAAATAATAAATCCATTATGCCCACCCTATTTCGTCAGCATCTACAATTGTTTCATTTCTATTTACGCTAACTACCTTTCCACTATTCATTTTTATACATACATTTCCAATTTTAGCAATAGACGGATTATGTGTAACAATAATGACTGTTGTTAAATATTTTTTATTTATATCTTGAATTAATTTTAAAGTTTGCTTGCCAGTCTTTTCATCTAATGCTCCAGTTGGTTCATCACAAAATAAGACCTTAGGGTTTTTAGAAATAGCTCTAGCTATTGCAACTCTTTGCATTTGTCCTCCTGATAATTGATATGGAAATTTATTTTTCATCTCTAATAATCCTACAATATCTAAAATATCATTAATATTTAGACTATCTTTAGATAAATGACTACCAAGTTCAACATTTTCATAAATTGTTAAATTAGGTATTAAATTATATGATTGAAATATAAATCCTAAATTTTCTTTTCGATAATCTGTTAATTCTTTATCATTCATTTTATCGATTCGTACATTATTGTATAATATTTGTCCTGAAGTTGGTATATCTATACCAGATAACACATTTAACATAGTAGACTTACCAGAACCAGAAGGTCCTAGTATTACTACTATTTCGCCTTTTTTTATATCAAATGTAATTCCATCTAATGCATGAGTTATCTCACTTGAACTTTTAAATATTTTTTTTACATCTTTTAATGAATAAACTATCTCTTCCAAATTTACACCTTCTTTGATAAATAGATTATATATCAAATCATATTTCTATTCAATATACAATTATTAATTTTATATATTATTATAACAATATACAATAATAAGAGATAAACTACACTATAATATAATTTATCTCTAATACATTTTTTATTAATTTAATAAATATACCCCTATATTTAAATACGAAGCAAAAATTATCCCGGGAGTTTGACACTTTTGTAGGTCTAAAATTGATGTAAGCATTCAAAATGCTTAATTTTTTTGTCAAATTTTTC